>NZ_JBHXDN010000006.1:0-68451 GCF_042726075.1 Kitasatospora sp. NPDC127035
GGTGACCCCTACGACCGTAGGGGTCACCGGGCCGCCGGGCGCGCCAGAAGCGGTGTTCCTCAGCCGCAGCATCCGCCGCCGCAGCAGCCGCCCCCGCCGGAGGCCTGCTGCGGCGCGCCACCGGACGACCCCGCGCCGGTCACGGCGACGGCCGACAGCAGCTTGACGGTGTCCTCGTGGCCCTGCGGGCAGACCGCGGGGTCGTTGGCCTGGGCCATCGTGCGGCGGAGTTCGAACGTGGCCCCGCAGGAGCGGCAGCGGAAGTCGTAGCGTGGCATACCCCGCAGCGTAGCCGGGGTCCGCGTCCGGGCGCCCGTGTCCGCGCATTCCGGCCTTCGGCTCCCGGCTTCCGGCGCTCGGCCCGGAGCTCCAGACTTCCGGCCTTCCCCCCGGCTACTACCGCTGTCCGCCCAGGTCGCCGCGGATCAGCTCCACCACGTTCGCCGCCTTCTCCCGCACCGCGGCCAGCTCGGTCAGGAACCGCCAGTAGTCCGGATGCCGCCCGGCCTCCTCCAACTCGACCGCCGCCCGGTCCAGCCGCGCCACCGCGGCATCCAGCGGAGCCGCGTGCCGCGGGTCAGGCGCCTGGCGCCCGGCCATCGCGAGCCGCTGCGCGTCCCGCAGCGCGAACCGGGTGCGCTCGATCTCCCGGCTCGGGTCGTGCTGCACCTCGTTCAGCTGCCGCAGCCGCTCGTTCACCGCGACCACCGAGCCGTCCGCCGTCTCCAGCAGGGCCCGCACCGTGCCGAGCGCGGCCGTCGCGTCCGGCCACCGCTGCTCGTCGCGCGCCCGTGCGGCCTCGGCCAGCTTCCCCTCGGCCGCCCGCCGGGCCTCCACCACCTGGTCCGGCACCCGCTGGAGGTCCTGCCAGCACGCGATGGTGAACCGCCGGCGCAACTCGCTCAGCGCAGGCTCCACCGTCTCCGCCTTGGTCTCCAGCGCCTGGATCCTGGTCCGCAGACTGGCCACCCGGCGGTCGATCTCCCGAGCCCGCTCCGGCAGCTGCTCCGCGTCCGCCGCGATCGACTCCGCGCGCTCCTTCACCCGCTCCGCGCGCTGCAGGGTCGCCTCCACGCCGTGCCGGCCCGCGCCCTCGTTCAGCCGCCCCAGCTCCGGCGCCAGCTCGGCCAGCCGCGCCGCCAGGTCGTCCGCCCGCAGCCCCGCGCCGCGCACCGCCTCCAGCGCGTTGCTCGCCGCCAGCAGCGCGTGCTTGGCCTGCTCCACCGCCGGCGCCACCCGCATCAACTGCGACTCGGCCCGGTCCAGCGACGGCTGCAGCTTCCGCAGGAAGTCGTTCAGCTCCGCCAGCGCCGAGCCGAGCTGCCCCTTCACGTCGTTCAACTGGTTCCTGGCCCGCGCCGCCGCGCCGGACTCCAGCTCCTCCGCGTCCAGGTCGTGCGCGTCCAGAGCCGCCAGGTAGTTGACGGTCACCTGGTCCACCCGGCCGGAGATCGCCTCGAAGTCCGACACCGCCCGCCGGGCCGTCGCACTGTCCCCGACCGCGCGCACCGTCTCCACCGCCAGCCGCACCTCGCGCTGGGCCGAGTCCACCTCGTAGAACGCCTGCTGCGCCGCGTCCCGGGCCGCCCGGGCGTCCGACCGCGCCCCGTCACCGCCGCGCCGCCCCCACCAGCCCCCGCCGGTCCCGAACGACGCCGCCCCGGCCGCCCCCAGCACGCCCGCGACCACCAGCGGCAGCACCAGCGCCTCGGCCATCACACCCCCCGGCCACCGCCGCCCCCGCCCGCCTCCGCCGGCCACCCTCACTGTGCGCTCCCTGCTCCGACAGCTGATCCACCGCCCATTGTTCCCGATCACCCCACCCGACCGGCACCCCACCCGTCCCACCCACCGAGCACCTGCACCACACCACCCCGCGGACCAGGTACTCTGGGCACTCGTCGTGCGCCCTCCACAGGCCCACGACCAGGGGCGCGTAGCTCAGTGGTAGAGCGCTGCTCTTACAAAGCAGATGTCGGCGGTTCGAAACCGTCCGCGCCCACCAGCCAAAATGCCCCGGACCGATCATGGTCCGGGGCATTTGACATCTCAGACCGACATCAGTGACGACGCTTGAGCAGCCGGTCCATGTTCCCGAGCGCCTCGCGCTGGGTGTCCTGCGCCACGTGGGTGTAGACGTTCATGGTCAAGCCGATCTGGCTGTGCCCCAGGATCTCCATCACCACCCGCGGCGGCACCCCACAGGCCACCAGCAGCGTCGCGCACCCGTGCCGGGCGTCGTGCAGCCTGATCACCGGGACGCCGGCGGCCTTGGCCACCCGGACGAACGAGCGGTAGACGTTGGTGGGCTCGATCGGACGCCCGGTGCGGGTGGTGAAGATGTAGCCGGTCTCCTCCCATGTCTCGCCCTTCGTCTCGGCGGCGCGGCGGGCTTCGTCCTGCTTCAGCCGGTGCCACCGCAGCGCCGCCACGCAGATCCGGGGGAGCGGCACCGGTCGGCGCTTGCCGCTCTTCGTGGTGTCCGCGTACAGCTCCCCGCGGACCCGCTGCACCTGCTCGCGGATGACCAGCACCCGCTTGTTCAGGTCGACCTCGGACCAGCGCAGCCCGATGATCTCGCCCCGCCGCATGCCGAGCGCGATCGCCAGCAGGAACGCGGCGTACAGCGGGTCCGTGCGGGAGGCGGAGAGGAACGTCAGCGTCTGGTCGAGGGTCCAGGGCTTGACCTCACGGCTCGTCACCCGGGGCGGCGGGATGAGCATCGCCACGTTGCGGACGATCAGCTCGTCCCGTACCGCCGCGGTCAGCGCGGACCGGAGTACCCGGTGCGACTCCTTCGCCGTGGCGGCGCTCGCCTGCTTGGTGACCTTCGCCAGGAACGTCCGCACGTCGCGCGGGCTCAGCGACTCCAGCCCCTTGGAGCCGAGTAGGGGAATCAGGTAGAGGCGTACGTGCGTCTCGTACTTGGCCTGTGTGGTCTTCTTCCGCTGGGGCTTGATGAAGTGCTCCAGCCAGTACGGCAGCCACTCGGAGAGCTTCGCCGATTTGGTGGGGGTGGCGATGCCCTGCTTGGCGCGCTCCACCAACTCCTTGCGCTTAGTGTCGCACTCGTCCCAGGTCTTGCCGTAGGCGAACTTGCGGGCCCAGGTGCCGTCCGGCTGCGGGACATAGACGGCGGCCTGGTAGCGGCCGTCCTTTCGCCGGGTCACAGTGCCGGCGCCGTTGGGGTTGCGCTTCGCCATTAGGCATTCTCCTCGATCTTGGATCGGATGTAGTTGGCGAGGCACTCGACCGGGATGCGGCGGGACCGACCCTCGGTGATGGTGCCGAGCTTTTTGGAGCGGATGAGGTCGTAGACCTTGCTGCGGCTCATCCGAAGTGCGGCCATGACCTCAGGCACGGTCATGACTTCGGGAATGGCAGTGGCCATTGGGCGACTCCCAGAGGTCGGAGCGTGGCGAAGGGGTGGAACCGGTGCAGGTTCCACCCCTTCGTTCTCTGAGGTGCCGCTACCGCCGCTACCCCGCTACCTCCCAGGTCAGAGGGGGTGTGGAGGTAGCGGATGTGGTAGCGGTAGCGGATAGGGCGGTCAGCCGACGGTGGTGAGGTCGGCCGACGGTTCGGTGGCGGGGGCTGGGTCGGTAGCCGCTACCGCTACCTCTGCCGCTACCGGAAAGAGGGCCCTGACCTGCGCGGTAGCGGCGGTAGCGGCGGTAGCGGATTCCTGGGAAACAAGGGGGCAGTACCGCAGCCAGGCGTCCGCGAGGTCTTCGGCGTAGTAGCCCTTGAGGACGGTTCGCGGGGCGGTCTTGATGTTGCGGGGGCGGATGGGCTTGCCCCCACCGGTGACGTACTCGCCGAGCATCTGGGACAGGGTTCGGGTGGTGAGCGGGCGGCCGTCGAGGTCGGCCCACGGAGCGTCATCGAGGTCGTTGAGCTTCTCCACTAGGGCGCTGCTGAGCATGCGCTCGGTGCCGTCGAAGATGGTCCGCAGGTCGGTCAACAGCCGGATTCCGAGGGATCCGCCGTCGTTCTCCTGCGCGGCTTTGACCAAGGCAAGGCAGGCTGCGCGGGCACGCTTGGGCCAGTGGCCGCCGGCGGCGTCGGCGACGGCGAGCAGCGGCTCCCACACGTCGGCGGGCCGGTCGCTGACACCTTCGGGCATCTCCGGCCACGCACCGTCGACCTGCTCGCGCACGGAGTCGGCCCAGGCGGCGAGCCGGTCACGCAGCACGTGACCCTCGGGCACGTGGATACGCTCGCGGAACGACTCGACCTTCTCGTTGGGGGCGCGGCGGCGCATCCGGATGACGATGGAGCGCCCCATGATCGTGTCGGGAAGGTCGCCGAGCCCGGCCAGCGCGAGGGGGGCGTAGACGGGGAACTTGACGACCTTGTGGGTGTCGCCTTCGCGGACGCTGCGGGTGACGCCGCCGGTGCGGCGGTAGCCGGAGTTGATGAGCCCGCGCAGGTCTTCGGCCCCGGCGGCCTTGGGGCCGAAGACGGTGTCGACTTCGTCCCAGAGGATCGTGGGCCGGCCGTCCTCGTCGCCGGAGATGGAGCGGAACAGGGCGCTGGCGGAGATGTCGTTGGTGACCAGCGGGTTGGGCACGAGGGTCTGGGCGATCTCCAGGACGCGGGTCTTGCCGCTCTGGGGTTCCGGGGACAGGAGGGCGAGGCGGGGGGTGGTCGCGAAGCAGTCGATGAGGTGGGTGTGGGCGTCCCAGAGCACGAGCGCGACGTAGGCGGCCTCGCTGGGGAGCGCGTTGAAGCGGCGGTGGTGCCGCTCCACCTCGTCGAGAAGGGTCGCGCCGTCCTCGGCGGTGGTGGTGACGGGCGCGGTGGGATCGGTCATGCTGGTCTCTCCGTTCTGTAGGGGCTGGATGGGAGCGGGCCGCCGGTCTTTGGCGAGAGGGCGGCCCGCTTCGAGCAGGTCAGACAGCGTGTGCGCCGGCGGCGGCGAAGCCCCGGTCGACGGCCCGGGCGGCGTACTCGTGCGGGACGCCCACCGAGACGGCGGCGTCGATGACGTGCCGGGCGAGGGTGTCGAGACCGCAGGGGCCGGGGCACTGGGAGTGTTGGGCTGCGAGAAATCGGGCGACGCCGAAGGCTTGCGATCCGGCGCCGCTCTCTCGGTGGTCCGCGATTTTGGCGAGGCCACGTTGCAGGCCGGTGTGGATGTAGCGCTCGGTGTGGCGGCACCCGGCGGCCACGGTGCGGGTCCAGGGCGGCGGGGGTGAAGAGGCCACCCGCGCCCCGTTCGCCGCCGGCCAGGTGGCCTTTTCCCTGACCATCAGCGCGCGGACGGCATCAGGCAGCGAGGCCATGGAGCCGGTGCCGTAGCCGAGCCAACGGGCGTACTGCATCAGCGACTTGACATCGACGCTCGGCCGGACGGCGTTCGCGGAGGCCATGGTGCCCCGGTAGACCCAGTGCTCGCCCCGGGTGGTGGTCACGGTGAGCGTGGCGGGCAGGGTCGCGCGGGCCCAGGCGAGGGCGTCGGCGCTGTCGAGGTCGACCACGGTGAGACCGGCGCCACCCGGGTGGTAGGCCACGGTCTCGGCCTCCCTCCACGCGCGGGCCCATGCCCGGCTCGTCAGGACGGAGGGGTCGGTGGTGGCGGCGGCCCACGCGTGGCAAGGCGCCGGGCAGGCGCACGGGCCGGGGTCCTTCATGTTCGACCGGCCGCCACAGGCCATGTTCTTGCAGGCCGGGCAGTTGTGGAGCGGGCCTTTCCCGGCCCGCAGGGGCAGCGCCGGAAGGCCGAGCCGGGCCAGTTCGAGGGCGAGTTGGAGGAGAGGGTTCACGCCGGTCTCCAGACGTCGGCGGAGGGCTGTTCGGTGACGTGCTGTTCGGCACAGACCTTGTGCGCGGGTCTGCGCTGCTCGTCCCGCAGGGGGGTGGGGCGACCGCACCACCGGCACGGCAGGGTACGGGTGCGGTCGTAGTGGGATGCGTCGCGCCAGTCGAGGGCGGCGGCCACGGGTCGCCTAGGCGTCGAGGGCGACGCTCAGCAGGTGCTTGCCGAGCAGGGGCGGGACGGCGTTGCCGATCTGCTGGCCGATGTCCCGGCCGGACCATGGCTGGTCGGCGGGGAAGGACTGCAAGGCACCGGCTTCGGACCAGGTGAACCGGTTTTCGGTGCCGTCGTCAGCGAGCACGCGCACGCGGGAGACCTTGCCGGTGACGGTCGCGGACGGCTCCGTGCTCGCCCGGCGCCCTCGGGCCTTGGGGTCGCCGCCGGTGCCGTAGTTGGAGACCACGCTGAACGCCCCGCACCGCCCGGGGAGGGCGTCGGCCATGGTCGTCCAGGGCAACAGGCCGGGGTCGCCGGCGGTGCGGGGGACGTGCTTGGCGTAGGGGCGGTGGGTGGGTTCGGGCAGGGCGGCGGGGCCGGTGCGGCGGGCGATCAGGACGGCGCGGCGGCGGGTCTGCGGGACGCCGTACTGCTCGGCTTTCACGGTCCCGGTGGCGACGCCGTAGCCCTGGGTGCGCAGGATTGCGGCGTAGGCGTCCCAGACGGGCAGGACGGCCGGGACCTGCTCCAGGACGATCGTTTCGAACGGCCGGCCCCGGTCGTGGGCGTCCAGCGCCCACCGCAGCGGCTCCAGCACGAGACGGATCAAGTCCGCCGTGGGGTGGCCGGTTCGGCGGGAGACATGTCGACGTTCGGAGAGCCGGTGGGCGAGGGCGACGATTTCGGCGAGGGCCCGGCGCCCGGCGCCGGTCCCGGCGGCGCTGAACGGTTGGCACGGTGGCCCGCCCAACAACACGGTCGCGCTGGGGAAGTCGTCGGGCGAGAAGTCGCGGACGTCGCCCTCGATCGTGGCCAGGCCCGCCGCACGGCGGGTGGCACAGGCGTCCGGGCTCTGCTCGATCCCGGTGACGTGGACGCCGAGCGCGGCGGCGGGGAGGTCGAGACCACCGACGCCGGCGAACAGGTCGACGGCCCGGTGTCGAGCGGGTGGTGTGGTCTGGAGGGGAGAGGGCATGCTGATCCCTGTCTATTAGGGACGCACGGCCCCGCAGCAACCGGTGTCACCAGCCAAGGTCTTCCGGTCGGTGCGGGGCCTCGTGCTGTCTGGCGGGAGCGGGTCTGTCCGGTCCCCCGCACCACCCGCACCCCGGCCGCCGGCTGCGGCAGGGTCCGGGCGGCACGGCCGGTCGGGCAGACCGGGCTAGAAAGGCGGCTCGTCGCTGTAGACGGCGATGGACCAGCCGATCCAGCGGCGGGCGATCCAGCGCGGAACGGGCATCAGGCGGCGGACGTGGTCCGGGTCCCAGCAGTCGCAGTACTCAGTCCTGGTCCCGTCGTACTCGCCCGTCTCGGGGTGGCCGTAGTCGTAGTCCCACCCGCCTTCGCCCTTGCAGCCGGGGCACTTCGGGTTGGGGGTGTCGGTCAGCTCGATCACGGGGTCGGGCCAGATGTTGAAGCGCAGACGCATGCAGGCCATGGCGTTTCTCCTGGTCAGCGGTTGCGGTTGGAGACGGTCACGTTGACGTTCACGGCACCCTGGCCGCCCCGGCCGCCCCCGCTGCCGGTGGTTTTGGCGAGGGCGTAGGCGCCGACGCCGAGTGCGGCGAGGCCGCCGATGCTTCCGGCGGCGGCGGCAACGGCCTGGACCGCGTAGCCGACGCCGAGACCACCCGCGCCGAGCGCGACTCCTCCGGCGAGCAGACGGGCGGGCCACGGGTCCCGCTGCGGGGCGGGTGCGGTGGCCGGGGGCGGGGCGGGCAGGTAGACGGCGGTCGGGGCGAGCGCCGGGCCGTAGTGCACCGGGGCGGGGGCGGTGGGGTGGTAGACGGCGGGCGGGGCGGTGAGAGTGGGGGCGGGGGTGAGGTAGTAGGGGGTGCCGTCCGGGCCGTGGTGCACCGGGGCGGCGAACGGCTGCTGCGGGGTGGTGCGGTCCATGGGGGGTCTCCCGTCGGCGGGGTGGTGCGCGGGTGGGGTCAGTGGCCGGAGATGAGCCGGACGAGGGAGGTGAGGAAGTCGTTCACGGGTCCGGCGACGCCCGTAGTGGCGGCGGTGAAGCCGGACAGCCAGAGCACGAGGGCGGTGGGCAGGGAGGCGCGTCGGCCCCGGATCAGGAGGGCGGAGATGACGGCGAGCACGGTGGCGGCGGTGGCGGTGACGATCACGGTGGGGACCTCTTGTCGGTCGGCGGGACGGGAGCAAACGGCCCGTCCGGGGCGGTGGTCCGGGCGGGGGTGTACCTGTCGTGTGGCCTGTCGCCTGTCCTGTCGCGTGCCTGTCCTGTCGCCTGTCCTGTCGCCTGTCGTCCGCAGGTCACAGGGGGGATACAGGGCGCGCGACAGGTGACCCGCCCCCTTTTCGGGGCCGGGCGACAGGCGACAAGACAGGGGCGGTCTCAGTCCTCGGCCGGGGGCCGGGGGATGTGCTGGCGGTGGACGTAGCGGGCCTTGCTGCCCTCGCCGACACGGACCGCCTCACCGCTCTCAGCCCAGGTCTTGAGCCATCCGGCGATGGCCTGACGACGGGTCCCGAATTCGGGGTGCAGGATCTTCTCCAGGGCGGACGCTCCGGTGCCTTCGGGTCCGGCGTCGCGCAGAAGCCGAAGCGCGGCGTCCTTCGCGTCAGGCGTCTCGGGCGCGGCGCTCTCGCGGCCGGTGGC
This sequence comes from Kitasatospora sp. NPDC127035, assembly GCF_042726075.1. Classification (NCBI taxonomy): domain Bacteria; kingdom Bacillati; phylum Actinomycetota; class Actinomycetes; order Kitasatosporales; family Streptomycetaceae; genus Kitasatospora; species Kitasatospora sp. NPDC127035. Next base: position 8,595 of record NZ_JBHXDN010000006.1, read on the forward strand.
CCAGGTGGACGGGTCGGACCAGTCGACGCCCGGCGGGGCGGCCTCGGGCTCGGCGGCGGGCAGGAGCCAGATGGATTCGAGGTCGTCCGGGTCGACGGCCGGGGCGGGGGCGGGCTGGTCCCAGTGCGCGGTGGCCTTCCAGCCCCCGGCCGGAGCCGCACCCCGGCCCGGCCCTCCCGACGGACCCGGGCCGGTGGCGGTCGAGGGTGAAGCCGCGGCTGCGAGGGGCGTGGTGTCGGAGTCGGCCCAGAGGTGGCCGCAGCGCTCGATCAGCCAGCGGTCGGTGTAGTCGGTGCCGGCCGCTTCCAGCGACGGGGCGTCCAGGCCGGGGCGGCGGTGGGAGGTGAGCGCGCTGATGTCCTCGATCATGTCGGGGGTGATGCGCCACTGCCGGCCCTTCGCGGGCTGCTTGCCCTCGGTACCGGCCAGCACCGACCCCGGCCCGGAGAAGCTGTCTTCCGCGCGCAGGGCCCGCCACCCGAAGAGGTGCCCGAGCTCGGAGTCTTCGAGGGCGCCGGTCGCGAGCCTGTTGGACGCCATCTTGCGCACGAGCGGGTCGGGCATGACGTCCTGGGTGACGCGCAGGACGGAGATGACCGCACGGATCGCCATGGCGCGGGCGATGCGCACAACTTCGGAGACACCGGAGAGCACGGCGCGGGCCTCGCGTGTGGCGGCGGCCTCCGCGCCCTCGTCCATGACGATGACGATCTCCGGCGTGTCCGGCCCGACCGGGAGTTTGTCGTCGTTGGCGTCGCGCATGGCGTCCTGGTAGGCGACCTTGCGACGCTTAGCGATCCGCACCGCCGCCGCCAGCATGCGCTTGGCCTCCTCCGGGGTGGAGGCGACCCAGTCCACGCCGGGCACGGGGATGTGGGCGTCGGCCCACCGGGAGCCGGGCCGCTTCAGTTGGGCGTCGCGCCACGCGTTCAGCCACGGCAGACCGATGCTCCCGCCGTTCAGGTCGATCACCCACACCAGTACGTCGTTCGTCTGGTTCAGACGGCCGATCAGGGTGTGGAGCCAGTTGGTCTTCCCGGTCCCGGTGGGGCCGGTCACGATGGTGGACGCCTGCCGAAGGTCCATCTCCGCGCGCGCCCCGGTCGACAGCAGCGCCACCGGCAGCGGGTTGTTGACGGTCGTGGTCTGCGCCATCTCGTCCATCGGGAAGGGAAGTTCCTCGCCAGTGAGGTTCTTCGTGGTGACGTGGATCAGCACGCGGCGCCGGGAGATGCCGGGCATCGTCTGAAGTCCGCAGCCGTCGGGAAGGTCCAGATCGGAGCCGAGTGCCTCGGTGCGATCGGTGATCGCCCGTCGGGTGGTGCCGCCCTCGGGAAGCTCGATCTCCACCGTGTATCCGGCGCCGGAGGGCCAGTGCTCGATCCCCAGCACGGTGACGTCCACCGAGCAGACCCGCTTGATCCGGTCGGTCCACTCGGCGGCGATCTGCCGGCGGGCCCCGATCAGCAGCAGGTGCGCGCGCTTGGACTGCTCGACCTCCTCGTGCGCGGCGAACCCGACCGCGAGGGTGCCGGCGGCGATTCCGGCGACGGCGAGGGACCCGATCTCGGGCCACTGCCAGGGCCCGCCGTGGGCGAGGGCCCAGGACGACCAGCCGCCAGCCGTCATCCAGCACGCGCCCCGGAAACTCAGGGTCGCGGCGGTCACCTTGCGGCGCAGTCCCGCCCCGAGGGCTCCGAGCGCACCGGCCGCTCCGGCGGCCAGGGCCCATCCGGCGGGCATGCCGGTCGCGTGTCCGAGGGCGGTGGTGGTCAGCGCTCCGGCGACGCCGTTGAGGGTGCCGGTCAGGGGGCCGTGTCCGGCCTTCCAGTCCACCCGCGACCGGGGCGCGGGGGTCTTCGTCTTCGGGGTCTTCGGGGTGTTGGTCATGTCGGCTCCAGCCGGATGCGGGCCGGGCCGCCCACGTCGTGTGGGCGGCCCGGTCGGGGTGCGGATTCAGATGGCGCGGGACGGGTGGAGGGACAGGGTCAGACGTTCCACTTCCGCTCGGCCTCGATCCCGTTGCGGGGGTTCTCGTGGCGCTCCAGGTCTTCGGCGTGGGCCTTGCGGAAGGTCGCGCCGACCTCTTCCAGGGACTGGACGACCTTGCCCATGGCGCGGTAGCCCTCGGCGATCTCCTCCGCCACCACCGGGTCCAGCGGCAGCTGCTGGGCTCCCTTCTCGGCGAGGACGCGCAGCACGTCCTGGATCGTGGTGAACGCGACGGGCAGGTCGTCCGCGAGGGCCTGGAACTCGATCATGGTCTCGGGGTCGAAGGTGGTGGCGGCCTGCAACAGGATGTCGGCGGCGGAGGAGAGGCTGAAGGTGGCGGCGGTGCCGCCGAGTTGGTCGGACACGGTGGTGGGCTCCTTCACGGTGGGCTTTCCGAGGGCGATCGGGTCGGCGGTGCGGGTGTGGCCCGGGACCTTCAGGTCCGGCCGGGCGAACAGGCCGGCCACGCCCGCCACCCGCGCGGCGGCGCTGGCCGGGGTGGGGCGACCGGGGATGTTGACGCTCTGAGCGGGGACCGGCACCACGGGCAGCTGCCCGCTCGCCGGGCCATTCGTGGCGGGGTTGGCGGTGCCGTGGATGGCGGCGTCCCGCGCGGCCCGCACGGCGCGGGCACGGGCGGCCATCCGGGTCCAGACGCGGCGCATGTGGCCCGCGACCTTGCCCTTGTGGCGCCAGTTAAAGGCCGCCGCCGATGCAAGGCCGACCAGCCCGGTCGCGGCGGCGACACCGGCCATCCGCGTCCGGTGGCGCATCGCGGAGCGGCGCAGGGCCTTCGCCTGTACCGGCGACACACCCCCGCTGGCAAGCGGCGCCGCACCGCCCCGGGCGACGGCCGTCCCCGCTCCGGTGGCCGGGTCAATCCCGGCCGCCCGCTCCGCCTTCGCCTGGCCCTTCGCGACCCGCCGTGCCGTACGCTCGGCGACCTTCGCCAACCGGTCGTCCCTGCGCGCGGCCCGCACGGTGCCGGCGGTGCGGCGGGCGGTCGGGGACGGGGTTCCGGCCGTTCGACCCATGGCGGAGGGTCCTTTCCGAGACGCGGCGGAGGAGGTGAGACCGGCGGACGGGTGCCCGGCGGCGGTCGACGGACCGGCGGCGCGGCCGGGCGAGCGAACACCGGGCGGCGGGCTGCTGCCCGCCGTCGCACGGCGGGCAGCGGAAGGGGCGGGGCCGGGGGCGAAGAGGCCACCCGGCCCTCCGGAGTGCCGGTCGGCGGTCCGGCGGAGCGCGGTGTTCGGGGTGTGGTGGCGGGCGGTTCGGGCCCGGCGGGCGAGGCCGCCGAGCGCGGCGGCACCGGCTGCGGTGCCAGCCACGGCGAGGGTGACCGGGCCACCGAGGGCCAGCGCCCCGGCGACGGTGCCGCCGAGCGCGTTCGCCACGGCCACGGCGAGCGGCACACCCGGCACCGCCCCCGACGGCGCGCCGGGTGGTGTCTTCACCCCCGGATCGGCGGCGGGCGGCTGGACCGGGGGAACGGCCGTGACTTCGACGAGCGTCGGGGTCTGGGGGTCGGACATGGCTCCTCCAGCCCTGATCAGTAGCCGAGGTCGGCGGGATCGGCGCCGTCGAGGATGGCGGCGGCGTCAGCGAGCATGGCGCGGGCCTGGACGCGCAGGATGAGGGCGGCGTACGCCGCCTGCTGGCGGGGCAGTTCGCCGTTGCTCCGGTCGCTGGCGAAGGCGTCGCCGGACCGGGCAGCGGCCAACTTGTCGACGGCGGCCCGGTCGAGGGAGGTGGCAAGGTCGGTGACCTGGCGGCGGGTGAAGCGCACGATGAGGTCCTTCCTGGTCAGCGGTCGACGACGGGCTTGTCGAGGTCGCGGTGGGTGAGGCGGACGCGGGTGCCGGTCTTGCCGAGCCGTCGGGCCAGGGCCATGGCGACGGTGGCGGCGCGGTGCCGGCCGCCCGCGCAGCCGACCGCGACGGTCAGCGGCGCGTCGGCCACGATCGCCTCCCGGATGCCGGGCGTGCCGAGCACGGCCTGACGCACGGGCAGGTCGTTCGCGGTCTGGTGGCGAAGGGTCGGGTCGACGTGCGGGTCCCGGAAGTGTCGGCGCAGGTCGAGGGTGAGGTGGGCCTCGGGCGGGGCGCCGTGGAGGTAGCCGAAGCTGACCACCCGAATATCGGTCACGGACATGACAGGGGCCTCCTGTCGCTGGGGCAGCGGAGAAGATCAGGGGAGGGTGGTTCAGGCCGCGCGCGGGATGCCGTCGGCGCACGGAAGACAGGTGCCCAGGTGCGCGGGCAGGACGTATCCGGCATCCGCAGCGCAGGTCGGGCAGGTGCGGCGCGCCTTGTTGGCGGCGGCCAGCGCGCGCCACCGGCCCGGCGTCATCGGCCGCACGGGCTTCGCCCGGTCGAGCCGGTACAGGAAGGCGGCCCGGTCGCCGTCGCTCCGGCGGGAGCGCCAGAGGATCTGTGCGGCGACGTCCTGGCCGCCCGGCCGCAGCCCCCGGGCGCGGAGCTGGCGGCGGGTGAGGAGGTGGTCGGGGGCCATGCGCCACGGGTAGGTCGGCATCCCGCCGTGGCGCTCGCCCGCCGGGTCCCAGTGCCGGGGGCGGCTCACTCGTCGCCCACCGGGGCGGCAGCGGTGGGGGGCTTGTAGTAGCCGACCAGCCGCAGCGGCACGCCGGCGTAAGTGGTGGTGGCGGTCAGCCAGGCAAGGGTGCCGGACTCGGTGGCGTCGTGGTCGACGGCGGCCGGGTCGATGTCGAGGGCCTGGCGCGACTGCTCGAAGCCGTCGAGGCCGTCGTGGAACGCGAAGTCCAGCCCCCAGGCGAGGATCAGGGTGCCGGAGGGGTCGCGGTCGGAGGTGACGACGTACTCGGTGCTGATCCTCGGGGCGGGCAGGTCGGGGTGAGCGGTGAGCGTGGCCATCAGGGCGCCGGTGGCGTTGATCTGGGTGAGGGCGGTCTGCAAGGTGGGGTCTCCTGTCAGGCGGCGATCGGCGCGGTCGCGGGCGCCTGGAGGGTGCGGAGCTGGTCCCGTACTCGCTGGGCGCGGGGCTGGCCGATGCCGTACTCGGCGCGCAGGGTACGGACGGACGGGAGGGCGCCGTCGGCGAGTACGGCGGCGAAGCGCTCGGCGGCGGCCGGGGTCAGCTCGTCGAGGCCCTCGGGCTGTTCGCGCTGGTCGGGGCCGGTGTATCCGGTGTACTCGTCGTCCCCGGGTACGTACTCGTCCACCGGGTACGGGCGGGTACGCTCCGGCGCCGGGGCGGGTACGGGGCGGGGCGGGAGCGGGCAGAACTCCAGCTCCGCCACCGGTTCGGCGGCCGGGACCGGCGCCGTCTCGGGTACGGCGGGTACGTCCGCCGGATACGGCACGGCCGGGGTGGGTACGGGCTCGGCCCACAGTGGCGGCAGATCGTCCTCCACCGCCGTTTCGGGCTCGCTCCCGGCGGGTGCGGTGTGGGTGTGCAGGACGTGCACCCGCCACAGCACGAGCGGGGCGATTGCCGAGACGGCTACGATCAGCCGCCAGTCCGGAGTGATGACGCCGGCGCCGAGCAGGTGCGCGGCGGCGTTCGTGGCGATCATCCCGAGCACCGGCGGGAACACCTCCCGCCCGGCCCGCAGCGCCCGCAGCGCGTAGGTGTCCAGCGCCAGCGGAAGGCCGGCGGCCACGACGGGGTGAAACCCGCTGTCGACGGCCAACGCCCACTCGCCGTGCGCCGACACGACCACGGCCGCGCTCATCGCCAGCCACGCCAGCACATCCATCCGCCCCGCGTGCCGCTTCACGCCGCCACCCGGTCGACGCTCGCCATGCGGCGGATCACGGCCGGGCGCCGCAGTGGCACCGGCGCCGACCGCAGCAGCGCGGCGGCGTAGGCGGCCAGCTCCGGGTCCTCCCGGTGCAGGTCCGCCAGCACGGCGTCCGCGGCGTCGAGCCGGGCCGCACGCTCCGACTCGCTCTCGCCGGGCACCCCGGCGAACAGCTCCTCGTCCACGCCGAGCGCCAATTTGGCGAACTCTGCCCCGTCCAGGGGCATCTGGCCTGCAACAATCGAGCTCACGGGTCTACCTCTTCTCAGTTGGGGGCGTGGACCCGAGGGCCGCCGCGCGATCCTTGGCCGGGAACGCGGCGGCCCGACCTGTTTGGGTCCGAGCCACTCGTCATGTCACGAGCAGCCATGACCCCCGACCCGGCCGACGAACGGACGGATCGGGGACCAAAGACACTCGAAACGCTGCGGACGTCACCCGGTCCGCACGGGGACGGGGACGAGCCCCGTCGTGAAAGCACTCTGTGGAGTTCTCAAAGATCAAGCACTGCCTTCGGGGGGCTGCCACCCCACCCCTCCGGGCGCATTTGTGCAGGTCAGAGAAGCGAGAAGCTCACCCCAAAGTGGTGCTTAGGGGGGCTTTCGCTCTCGCCTGATACCCAAGGTAGGCAGAGTCGGACTGGGCGTCAAGTCCCCCTCGCGGTACTCTTGCTTCGCCCCCCTAGGCAGCGAAGGGATGACCATGTACGAGGAACTGGAACGGGTGGCCAGCGTCGCCGTTCCGATCGAGCGCGCTAAGGCGGCAATCTCGCTGATGGCGGACTATCAGAGCCGGGTAGTCGAGCTGTCCCGTGTCCGCCGTGAGGCCATCGAAGAGGCGTCGGCGTCGGGCATGTCGCAGACGGAGATCGCCGCGCTGCTCGGTGTCAGTCGTGGGCGCGTCGGTCAGCTCGCGTCCGCCGGTCCCGCCCCGGAGCGTGCGTTCTTCGGCTTGGGTCCGATGACGGTGGCGCTCGGCGGCAAGTACGAGGCCGGGAAGTCGCAGGACGAGAACCCCAGCGAGGTCGTGACCAGGGAAGACCTCAGCAACTACGAGCGACTGCGGAAGCTATTTGCCAGCCTGAGGCTTGACTCCGACTCGGAGGTGATCCCGCCGTCCGGCATCGTGAACCTGAACCGCGACCACCTGGTGGTCATCTGCGGGCCGCGGTTGTCGCCGATCGTGGCCCAGGTGCTTGAGGGGGACGACAACCTGCGCTTCCGCAAGGATCGCGCCTGGCACCTCGTGGACCTGCAGACCGAGACGGAGTACCGTTCGCCGCTCGACGAGGACGGAACGGCCGGCGACGTCGGCTACCTCGCCCGACTGCCCCGACTCGACGGCAAGGGCACGTTCCTGTACATCGCGGGCATCCACGCGATTGGCGCAAACGGGGTCGTCCACTACCTGGAGAACCACTTGGGCGAGCTGTACCGCGAGGTGAAGACGAAGCGCTTCTCCACGCTCATCTCGTGTCGCTACGACCCGAAGACCCTTGAGGTCCTGGAGAGCAGCAGGGCCACTCCGATCTACCGACACGAGGGCTGACATGCGCGTCTCTCTTGCCACGGAGCCCGGGGGGTCGGGTGCCAACGAGGACTGGGTGGGCGCCACCTCGTCGCTCGCTGTCGTCCTGGACGGGCTCAGTACGGTCGGGCTTGAGACCGGCTGCGAGCATGGCGTCACCTGGTACGTCGCCCAACTCGGTGGCCACCTGATGGCCGCGCTGGCCGACACCGAGCGCTCACTGACCGACGGGCTAGCCCAAGCCCTAGAGCAGGTGGCGGTGCTGCACTCCACCTGCGACCTGGCCAACCCTGGGACGCCGTCGGCGACGGTCTCGATCCTCCGGGCCGGCGTCGAGCATTTCGACTACCTGGTGCTCGCCGACTCCCCCATCGTCTTCGAGCGGGGCGGGGATTACCTGGTGAAGACGGATCTGCGAGTCGACACCGTTGTGCCGGAACTTCGGGCCGAGACCGAGCGCTTTATCACCGGAACTCCGGAACACACTGCGAGCGTGCGCCGAATGGTCACGGCGCAAAGGCTCACCCGCAACACGGTCGGTGGCTACTGGGTGGCGGCGTCTACCAGGGAGGCAGCAGACCATGCCTTCACGGGATCGGTGCCGGCCGTTGGCATCGGCTCCGTTGCGGTCATGTCGGATGGTGCCTCCCGGCTGGTCACTGACTATGGTGAGGCATCCTGGGCGGAGGTCTTCACGACGCTTAGGACTGCGGGCGCGCATGGGCTGATCTCGGCTGTCCGCGATGTCGAGGCCACGGACCCGGACGGTGTTCGCTGGCCGCGCTATAAGAGGGGCGACGACGCGGCCGTCGCGTTCTGCCAGATTCTGTGACCAGGGCCCCGGGGCCAGCGCCAGCTGGGGGTAATCAACTAGGGGCGAACGGAGTCTCCCCTTCGTCTCGGTTTCCCCTGCTCGCCACCGTTCAATGGGTAAGGATCCGACCTAAAGGAATCCTTCCCCGGATCAAGGAGAGCCGTGAGCATCGCGAGAGAGATCACCAAGAGAAGCATATCTACTGATGTCGCCTACCTCGGTCGATATGCCGGAGACTCTCGATCCCTCATCAAGTCCGGAAAAGGAAGTCATGTTCCTATTGTGGCCTTGTGCATGGTTCCGTACATCTCGCTCTGCGTATACGAGTCCCAGAAAAAACTGGGAATCGTCATGCCAGACGCAAGCTCGCAACTATCTGCGACTGCCGACTCTATAGTTGCACGTTCTCGCCACTCACTTAAGCTCTTCGAGGACAGTGGTCGCGGAGGCATGTCAGGACTATTGTCGCACTTTCGAGACGTGATATTCCCGGCCCATTTTTCGCAGTTTAGGGGGAAGTATGCACTCTCTCCAGCCAGAATATTTGGGCAAGACTTGGGTGTATCATACTTCGACGGTAATTTGATTTCCACCACCTGCTCATCGACACTCTTTCTGGGCATGGACCTGGAGACGGCACTTAAGCAGGGGGTCGAGATACGAGACCTGTATGAAGAGTATGGATCTTATCTTGCCGGGCTAGGCGCGAGCCTGGATTCAGGGCCAGCAAGCTACGCGATCTACTTGAAATCCGAATCATTTAGTTCGCGCGACGATAGAATTTCAAAGTTCTATCGAGGCGGATTCAATGGGGATGAGAACCTTGCCCTAAATGCAGCCCTTACTGTATTTCAGGGACTTTTGAACTTTGTGGACCAGGTCGTCTGTCGCGAGCTCGATCCCCTCGACCTAGAATATACGCCATTCAAAATTCGCTACGTCACGCTCTATCATGTCCTGACCAGTCTACGTCTGCTGCGAAATGATCCATCATATTCACTCTCGGGTCGCTCCATGAGGGTTTTGAATGGGATTCTATCAACGACGGAGGCCCGGACTATATTGTCCGAAAGTGGGCGCCCGTTTCGCAACAGCCTGGTCCACTACGATCTAGACACCCGGGCTAGAGTGTCGGAAATTGACTTTGGAGATCCGCTTTTCGGGCTGGTCCATGCCTGCTTCCAGCTGCACAACTTCCGCTCGTTCAGTGCGCTGGTCGACCGCTGCATAAAGACGACCGTCGGTCGACTTAACGAATGGGCGGAGTCTGCGAGCTGATCTCAATCCGCAGGTGTCCCACGTGGGGAGAAGCTTGGGAGAAAGTCTGGACAAGGCCCACTTTGGCCGGCTGACGCCGGAGTTCATCACGGTCCGGCTGCGGCTGCTGCCGCACGCCACGGCGCCCATGGCCGTGCCGGTGCTGGTTGACGGACGACGTGACTGGCAAGGGCGGCATCCTGTTCCACAACGCTGCACAGGTGGTGCAGGCGCCAATGGAGGTGGAGCCCTGTTTGGGCAGGGGTGCAGGCGACATCAGCAGGTGACATCAACGGCGGTGGACGTTCAGAAGCAAGTGCGGTCCGAGGTGGAAGCTGCCCGTCCTTGGGCAGGGCCCTGTTCGAGGTCGAGTAGGCCAGTGATCGAACTTACAAAGCAGATGTCGGCGGTTCGAAACCGTCCGCGCCCACAGATGAGTAGGGCCAGTTCGGAGGCAGCGTCCTCCCGAACTGGCCCTCGGTCGTTCCTGGCCCCCTACCCGCCCCGTGCCACTGGTGTGCCAGATCCGGGGGCTCCGGCTGCGAGTCAACGAGGGCTGCTGCATGAGGGGTCCAGGTCATGGGCGGGCGTCAGGAGCCGTTGAGGCGGGAACGATCCCAGAGGCGGCGAATCTGCCGACTTAGGCCCCATTGCCTCCGTGCCAGATCAGGGGTCCGCCTAATAATCTGCTCGGCAATATATCTTGAATCCTGCCGAGTGTTTCGATAATCGAACCTAAGGTACTGCAGCTCCGCGACCGCCTCGATTGATCGGGGGAGTTGCTCAGGGGCGATTCGGGGGACTCCTGCGAGCAGGATCGGAATGATGGGCTTCGTGGCGGCGAGTCCCTCTTCGATTTCGCGGCGAACCCAGTCTTCCTGATTGTCGCCTCTCGAGAATTCTTTGCCCCAATCCTCGCCGACGATCACGAGCATTGTTGAGCAGGATTGAATCGCTTCGCGAATCGCGACGATGTAGTTGTCTCCTGCGGGAATCGATCTACCCGCCCGGAAAATATTATCGACACCTAGCGATTGGGAAAGTAGTTCGTCAAGTAGGGCGGCAGCGTATGCATCCGAACGCCTGCGATAGTTAATAAATATTTGCGCCATTAGTACCTTTTGTGAACTTTGGTCACCTGTGGGCAGTAGAAGATCTATCAAAGCTCCATCTGTAGAGGTGGTCGTGGCCTACGCTAGCTCGGATTGATGGGTGCCTCATCGTGCATCTGTTTCAGCATCCACTTCCCGTAGTCCCCTGATCCTAGTACCGGAGGGTTTCGTGACTGATCCCGCCAGTGGTCAAGCCGCTTCGGCTGTGCCGCGCCCCCGGAGGGGTGCCAAGCTGCCGGCTGACGATCTGCTGGATTTAATGCGGTGGCACATTGACAGGTATGACCGCCTCAGGTCGTCCACATCGTCGCGTGCTGCGGCGATTCTGAGTGCAAATGCGATCATTATTGCCGGGTCTGTCCTTCTTGCAAATTATCATTTTCAATCCAATGGAACGCCTCGCAGGATTTTGGTAGAAGTAGCCTTTGCGGGCCTGGCGTTTGTCACCCTGATCCTGGTTTTACGCAGCCTCTGGAGTTGCATCGATGCGATTGCGGCGCGGAAGACGGTCAGAATGGTGAATTCCGAGGAAATCGACTCGCGATTTCTCTTCAACTGGGGAGACACCCTGGGGGAAATCGATGGGCATAGCAGCTTCACGGTGCGCGTCCTGAAGCTCACGATGGAGGATGTGTTGAAGAATGCAGCCTCTGAACTTTGGACGGATATTCTTCAGCACTCGCGCAGGCATCGCCACTTGAGGAATGCCGTAACTGTCTTCAAGTACGGAGTGATTTCGTTCCTAGGGCTCACTGTCCTCACATTTGCCCTCTCGTTCCTCTAGGGCTTTCCCGATTCCCGGTGATCGGTCTGGGCGAGCCAGGTTGATGCGGCTGGTGTCGCCTGGCTCGGGACCGCCTGACGTGAGGTGTTCAATGCGTTGTGGCGCGCGATCATCTTGATTGCTGCAGGCCAGCGCCTGGCGGACGGCCTTGCCCATGCGGTCGGCGATGGCCCGGTCCCGGTCGCTGGTCATGTGCTGGTAGATGAGCGCGGCGGTGCTGCTGCGGCCCATCCTGGTCATGAGCTCACGGGTGCTGGCCCCGTTCTGCGAGGTGAGGGTGTTCCCGGTGTGGCGGAGGTCGTGGAAGTGGGCATCCTCACTGACCCAGGCAGCTGTGCGGCGGTCAGTCGCGGGTACCGGCGGCGTGGTGACCGGGGAACTGGCAGGCCAGGCGCGGTGCAGGTCAGCGCAGGTGCCGCACGCCAAGGCCTACAAAGCAGATGTCGGCGGTTCGAAACCGTCCGCGCCCACGGTGGAGAAGGGCCGGTTCGGAGGAGTGAATCCTCGCGAACTGGCCCTTGATCGTTTCCTCGCTCCCAGAGATCCTTCAGTGTCTCCGCGATGGCACCGAGCCGGTCAGGTGCTTCCTCGGTGCGGTCCTACGCGGGACGCCCCGCCTTGATGGATCTGAGCGGGGACAGAAGGCCTCAGACGGATGTCGGCGGTTCGAAAGCCGCTCGCGCCCATCAGTGCAGATGCCCCGGACCGCGAGCGGTTCGGGGCATCTGGCATCTCGGACCGACATCGGTGACGAACCCGTACTGCGCCCCGTCCGGTCGAATCACCGGGGCGCTCCCGGCCGGGTCGTGCAGTGGCGACGCGCGTTCGCAACCGGCCGCTTCTGAGTCCGGGACAGCCGGTGACGTTGAAGGCCGTGAAGTTCGGTGAGAGCTGCCCGTAGCGGTGTTCACCCGCGTGCGGGTGGGGGTGGGGTTCCGGGGGTCAGGGGAGGCGGGTTTCGAGGATGCGGAGGGTGTCGGTGATGCGGATGGTGCGGGTGACGAGGAGACCGGCGCGGGTGGCGAGGGTGCGGTAGTCGGACTCGGGGCGGTCCTGGCCGCCGACCAGGACGGTGAGGAGGAGGCCGCGGAAGAGGGCCTCCTGGTCGGACTCCTCGTCGACCATGCCCTCGATGACGAGGAGGGTGGAGTCGGGGCGCATGGCCTCGCGGATGCGTTCCAGGATGCGGACGATGGTGTCGTCGTCCCAGTCGTGCAGGGCGCGCTTGATGGTGTAGACGTCCGCGCCGGGCGGGACGGAGTCGAAGAAGTCGCCGGCCACCACCTCGTAGCGGCCGTCGACGCCGGAGGCGGCGAGGAGGTCCTCGGCGAGGGGGACGGTCTCGGGGCGTTCGAGGATGGTGCCGCGGAGGGCGGGGTTCTCGGTGAGGATCGCGGCGAGGAGGCTGCCGAGGCCGCCGGCGACGTCGACGACGTGGTGGGCGGCGGTGAAGTCGTAGGCGCGCGCGGCGGCGGTGCTCTCGGCGACGGAGACGGCGCTCATGGCGGCGTTGAAGCGCTGCTTGGCGTCCGGGTCGGTCTTGGTGAGCTCCCAGAAGGAGACGCCGCCGTTGGCGACCTCGAAGGAGGACTCGCCGGTGCGCACCGAGTGCAGCAGGTCGCCCCAGGCGGCCCAGTGCCAGTTGGCGGCCATGAAGCGGGCGTCGGTGGACTCGGGGTTGCCGGGTTCGCTCACCAGGACGGCGGAGAGCGGGGACTGGGCGTACGTCCGGCCGTCCGGGAGGCGGTGGAACACCCCGTAGGTGGTGAGGGCGCGCAGCAGGCGGCCCAGGGTGGGGGCGTGGGTGCCGGTGAGTTCGGCGAGTTCGGTGACGGTGCGCTCGCCCGAGACCAGCAGGTCGGGTATGCCGAGTTCGGCGGCGACGTGGATGGCGCGGGCCCGCCACGCCCCTTGGAGCAGGGCGACCATGTCCTGGTGGGCGTCGAAGGTCTCGGGCTGCTGGGGCATCTGGGTCTCCGTGGGTCGCGAGGACGGGGGAGGTGCGAGGGGGCCGGCCCGCAGCTCGGGCCGGCCCCCTGCGGTGCTAGGCGGTGTGCGCCGGCGGGATGTTGTGGTTGTAGCGGAACGCGTTGGCCGGGTCCCAGGCCGTCTTGAGGGCGACCAGCCGCTCGTAGGCGTCGGCGGTGTAGGCCTCGCGGACGTACGCGGGGTCGGTGTGGGCGATGCCGGCCATGAAGTTGAGCATGCGGGTGCCGCTGTACCAGGGCTCGAAGGTCGCCACGACCTTGGCCTGGGCGGCGAGGACCTCGTCGTCGGCGCCGGTGCCGAGCACGCCGGCCGCGTACACCTGGAACGGTGCGGGTACGTGGGCGACGGCGTTGGGCGTCTTCGGCGGGCGGGCCAGGGCGCCGCCGAGCTGGCGCAGTTCCAGGCCGACCACGCTGTGGGTGCCCGGCCCGACGAGGGACAGCACGGCCTCCACGACGTCCTCGTCGAAGGTGCGGAGCTGGAACGTGTTGATGTGGTAGGAGCCGGGCGTGGGCGGGTCGTTGTGGATGGTGCCGACCTCGGTGTACGGCATGTCGGTGACCGTGTCGAGCAGGGTGGGGGCGACCTCGCGCAGCGGCCGGATCAGCCGCTCGCCCTCCTCCGGCGTGCCCAGGTAGCAGAGCCGCAGGTGCAGGGCGAAGCGCCCGCGCAGTTCGGCGGGCACGCCGTCGACGTCCGGCCAGTCGAGCATGAAGAAGGAGGAGCTCATCTCGTCGGGCATCTCGGCCGCCCACGTGCGGTAGCGGTGCAGGGCCGCGCGGGTGGACTCGGCCGGGAACCAGAGGCCGCCGCCGTACACCCGGGTCAGTTCGACCAGGCCGACCTCGATCGCGGTCACCGCACCGAAGTTGCCCTTGCCGCCGCGCAGCGCCCAGTACAGGTCGGGGTTCTCGTCCTCGGTGGCCACGCGGGGCTCGCCGTCGGGGGTGACGACCTCGATCCGGTGGACGTGGTCGGCGGCGAAGCCGTGCTGCCGGGAGAGGACGCCGACGCCGCCGCCGAGCGTGTAGGAGACGGCGCCCACGAACGGGGCCGAACCGTTGAGCGGGGCGAGGCCGTGTTCGGCGGCGGCCGGGATGACGTCCTCCCACAGGACCCCGGCCTCCAGCCGTGCGGTGCGCTGCTCCGGGTCGATCCGCACGCCCGTCATCCGGCCGGTGGCGAGGTAGAGGGCGTCGCCGTCGGCGGGCACCGAGGCTCCGTGGCCGGTGTTCTGGACGGCGACGCCGAGCCCGAGCCCGGCGGCGAAGCGGACGGCGGTGGCGACGTCGTCGGCGTTCTCCGGGACGACGACGAGGGCGGGCCGGTGCACGACCGAGCGGTCGAAGCCCGCGGTGTGCTCGGCGTAGCCGGGTTCCCCGGGCAGGAAGACGTCGCCGGCGAGGCGCAGGGAGAGGGCGGCGGTCTCCTCGGGGGTGACGGTCGTGCCGCCGCTGGAGGGGGTGCCGTCGGTGGCGGTGTTCTTCTCGTTCACTTGGTGCCTTCTTCTCCATCGTTCCGTGGTCCGCGGCCGGCTGTCTGGTGCGGGCCGCGCGGGTGGTTCGGTCCGGGTGGTTCCGCGGGGCGGGTGTGGTGTCGAACGGGCATGCGTGTCAACGGGATTGGCCGTTCGCTTCGTGCGATTCGCCGGCGGTGCCGGGTGCCTGGCCCACCATTCCGGCCGTGAGCGTACTGCCGTCCGCCGGGTCGATGAGCAGGAACGAGCCGTTCCGGCGCGAGCGCGCGTACGGGTCCAGGGGGAGCGGTTCGGCGGTGCGCAGCGTGACCCGGCCGAGGTCGTTGACGGAGAGGCTGCCGTGTGCCGGGGAGGGGCGCAGGCCGTCCGGGTCGAGCCGGACGGGAATGGCGGTGACCAGTGCGGGGACGGTCCGGGTGGCGTGTTTGACGAGGACCCGGGCACCCTCGCGCAGGGGCCGGTCGTGCAGGTGGCAGACGGTGGCCTCGACGGTGCGGGTCGGGCGCGGCGCGGCGTCGACGGGGGCGATGAGGTCGCCGCGCGCCACGTCGAGGTCGTCGGCGAGCCGCAGGCTGACGGACTGCGGGGCGCGGGCGGAGTCCACCGGGGTGCCGAGCGCGTCGATGGCGGTGACGGTGCTGGTCAGGCCGGCCGGCAGTACGGTGACGCGGTCGCCGACGCGCAGGGTGCCGGCGGTGATCCGGCCCGCGTAGCCGCGCTGTCCGGTGGCGCCGGGGCGGATGACGTACTGCACGGGGAAGCGGGCCGGCGTGTCGTCCGGTTCGCCGGCGGCGGGCACCGTCTCCAGGTGGTCGAGCAGGGTCGGCCCGCCGTACCAGTCCATCCGGGTGGAGGCGGTGACGACGTTGTCGCCGTCGCGGGCCGAGATGGGGATCGCGGTGACCTCGGGCACGCCCAACGACTTTGCCAGGGCGGTGAATTCGTCGACCACGGCGGTGAACGGGGCGGCGCGGAAGTCGACCAGGTCCAGCTTGTTCACGGCGAGCAGCAGGTGCGGCACCCGTAAGAGGGCGGCGACGGCGGTGTGCCGCCGGGTCTGTTCGACGACGCCGTGCCGGACGTCGGTCAGGATCACCATGAGCTCGGCGGTCGAGGCGCCGGTCACCATGTTGCGAGTGTACTGGACGTGTCCGGGGGTGTCGGCGAGCACGAACCGCCGTCTGGGCGTGGCGAAGTAGCGGTAGGCGACGTCGATGGTGATGCCCTGTTCGCGTTCGGCGCGCAGCCCGTCGGTGAGCAGGGCGAGGTCCGGGACGGACAGGCCGCGGGCGCGTGAGGCGTGCTCGACGGCGGCCAGCTGGTCGGACAGGACGGACCGGGAGTCGTGCAGCAGTCGCCCGGCGAGGGTGGACTTGCCGTCGTCGACGGAGCCGGCGGTGGCGAAGCGCAGCAGCGAGGTCGCGGTGGTGGTGAGGGCCTCGGCGGGTTGCCCGGTGGCGGCGGTCATGGCTAGAAGTACCCCTCGCGCTTGCGGTCCTCCATGGCGGTGTCGGAGAGCCGGTCGTCGGCGCGGGTGGCGCCGCGTTCGGTCAGCCGGGACGCGGCGATCTCCGTGATGACCGCGCGCACCGTCATCGCGCTCGACTCGACGGCGCCGGTGCAGGCCATGTCGCCGACGGTGCGGTAGCGGACCGTCCGCTTCTCGGCGTGCTCGTCGGCGCGGGGGCCGCCCCAGTCGCCGGCGGTGAGCCACATGCCGTCGCGGCGGAAGACCTCCCGGTCGTGGGCGAAGTAGATGCCGGGCAGCTCGATGTGCTCGCGTTCGACGTACTGCCAGACGTCGAGCTCGGTCCAGTTGGAGAGCGGGAAGACCCGGAAGTGCTCGCCGGGGCCGTGCCGGCCGTTGTACAGCTGCCACAGTTCGGGGCGCTGGCGGCGAGGGTCCCAGCCGCCGAACTCGTCCCTCAGGCTGAACACCCGTTCCTTGGCCCGGGCCTTCTCCTCGTCGCGGCGCGCACCGCCGAACACGGCGTCGAAGCGGTGGAGTTCGACGGCCCGGCGCAGGCAGTGGGTCTGCAGCGGGTTGCGGCTGCCGTCCGGGCGCTCGGTCAGTTCGCCCCGGTCGATGGACTCCTGGACGAGGGCGACGTGCAGCCGCAGCCCGTACGCGGCGACGACGCGGTCCCGGTAGGCGAGGACCTCCGGGAAGTTGTGGCCGGTGTCGACGTGCAGCAGCGGGAAGGGCAGCGGCGCGGGGGCGAAGGCCTTCCGGGCCAGGTGCAGCATCACCACGGAGTCCTTGCCGCCGGAGAACAGCAGCACCGGGCGCTCGGCCTCGCCGACCGCCTCGCGGATGATGTGCACGGCCTCCGACTCGATCTCGGTCAGGTGGTTCACAGCAGCCCCCGTCCGGCGAGCAGGCCGAGCAGGGCGGTGACCGACTCCTCGACGCTCTGCCGGTCGGTGGGCAGGACGAGGTCGGGCCGGGCGGGTGGCTCGTACGGGTCGTCGACGCCGGTGAGCCCGGTGAGGTCGCCGGCCGCCTGCCGCGCGTACAGGCCCTTGACGTCGCGCCGCGCGCACTCCTCGACCGGGGTGGCGACGTGCACCTCCAGGTAGGTGGTCGCGGAGTGCTCGTGGCGCTTCCGGACGGCCTCCCGGGCGTCCGCGTACGGCGCGATCACCGGGGCGAGGACGAGGACCCCGTTGCGGGCCAGCACCTCGGCGACCAGGCCGATCCGCTGGACGTTGGCGAAGCGGTCCTCCCGGCTGAAGCCGAGGTCGGCGGTGAGCAGGGTGCGGCTGCGGTCGCCGTCCAGGATCTCGACCCGGCGGAAGCCGGGTTCGAGACGGCGGGCGGTCTCGGCCGCGATGGTCGACTTGCCGGAACTCGGCAGCCCGGTGAGCCAGACGGTGGCACCGGGCCAGCAGGTGCAGTACGGGCGGTGGGGGGTCATCGGCCACTCCGTAGCCTGGGTCGGTGGGTTTCGGCCCGGTCCGCGGGCAGGGCCAGCAGGGCGCGGACGGCCGCGGTCAGCCGGCGGCGGCGCTGCTCCGCGGACGGCGCGGTGTGGGTGGCGGAGCGCCAGGCGACGAAGCCGTCGGGGCGGACCAGCACGGCGCCGCCGCGGCCGGTGCCGCAGGACCGGGTGAAGGACAGGGCCGGGGGCAGGGACTCGCCGGCCGGCAGGACGTGCGCGCGCAGTGGGACGCCGAGGTCGCGGGCGACCTCGGCGGCGGTGGTGCGCCACCGTTCGTCGGCGGTGAGCAGGGTGAGCACGGGGCCGGTCCGGGTGGTGGGTGCGCAGAGGTCGAGGGTGGAGGCGGTGACGGTGCGGTCGCCGCGCCGCAGCCGGACGGGGACGTGCGGCAGGCGGGTGCCGGGGGCGCCGGTCAGGGCGAACGCGGCGGGGAAGGCGTCGGCGGCCGGGTCGGCGGGTCGGTCGCGGTCGGCGGGCCGGGCGGGCGGCCCGGCCGGGTCCGGGAGATCCGGGAGGTCGGCGAGGCCCGCGAGGTCGGCCGGGTCGGACAGGCCGTCGGGGACGGCGGCCGAGCGGTAGCGGTAGCCCATGATGATGGTGCGCGGGTCGGCGGGGAGCGTCCCGCCGAGGCGGTCGGAGGGGACGCCGTCGAGCAGCAGGGTCTGCCGGGCGGTGGCAATGCCGACCGGGCGCCGTTCGGCGTCGTAGCTGTCGAGCAGGGCGGGGCCGGCCCAGCCGCGCAGGACGGCGGCGAGCTTCCAGGCGAGGTTGTGCGCGTCCTGGATGCCCATGTTGGATCCGTAGCCGCCGGCCGGCGGGTGCAGGTGGGCGGCGTCCCCGACCAGCAGGACGGGGCCCTGCCGGTACCGGTCGGCCATCCGGTGCCGGGCCTGCCAGTGGAAGGTGGCGGCCAGGTCGATCCGGATGCCGGGCACGCCGATCGCGGCCCGCAGCAGTTCCAGGCACCGTTCGGGCGCGGGCGCGGGCGCGGGCGCGGCCTGCGGAGCGTCCGGGAGGTTCGGGGTGCCGGGGCCGGGGCCGGGGCCGAGGGCGGTGGCCTCCACGGCCGCCGCCCAGCCGTGCGCGTCGTTGAGCTGCATCAGCGCGCCGGAGAAACCGGGGTTGTCGATCATGCTCATGAAGAAGCGGCGGTGCCCGATCAGCCCGGCCAGATCGGCCCGGAACAGGATGCTGGTGCGGCGGGCCACCGTACCGAGGCCGGTCCGGACGACGCCGACGTGCTCGGGGATCCAGCCGTGCGCGCCGTCGGCGGCGACCAGGTAGCGGGCGGAGAGCCGTTCGAGGCCGCCGTCCGGGCGCCGGACCCGGGCGAGCACGCCGTCCTTCCCGACGTCCAGCCCGACCAGCTCGTGGCCGAACCGGACGTCCGCCCCGGCCCGGACGGCGCCCTCGCGGAGCAGCGGCTCCATGCGGTCCTGACCGCACCAGAACGGCGGGCACGGTCCTGGGACGGCGAGCTCCTCCTCGCCGGTCTCCAGGACCTCGGCGTCGTCCAGCCGGGCGAGCGAGGGGATGCCGATCACCGTGCGGGGGAGCACCCGGTCCGGCTCGGTGCGGGCCCGCGGATCGTCGCCGGGCACCACCTCGAAGCCGACCGCCGCGACCGCCGGCTCCAGGCCGGCCTCGCGCAGCAGCTCCATGGTGCGGCGGGTGACATGGGTGGCGCGGGGCAGCGGCGAGGTGGCGGCCCGGCGTTCCAGCAGCCGGACCGCGACGCCGGCGCGGGCCAGGAACAGCGCCGTCGCCAGGCCCGTCGGTCCTCCTCCGACGACCAGTACGGTCATGGGCGCAGCTTCTCCTTGTCCGCTCTCTCCGCCGACTCCGCCGACTCCGCCGTCCGCGCGGCTCCCGTCGTGCCGGCCGTCCCCGCTCAGGACTTGCTGACCAGGTGGCCGCCGACGACGAGGTGGTCGAGGTTCATCGAGACGAAGGCGGCGACCGCCTCCTCCGGGGTCTCGACGATGGGCTCCCCGGCCGTGTTGAACGAGGTGTTGAGCAGCACCGGGCAGCCGGTCAGCCGCTCGAACTCGCCCAACAGCGCGTAGACGGTGGGGTTCTGGTGCTCGAACAGCGTCTGGTGCCGGGCCGTGCCGTCGACGTGCGCGGCGGCCGGGATGACGTCCGGCCTGGTCACCCGGGTGACGATCAGCATGTACGGCGAGGGCTGGCCGAGGTCGAAGAACTCGTCGCTGCGCTCGGCGCGGACGATCGGCGCGTACGGACGGAACCACTCGCGGAACTTGACCTGCTCGTTGAGGTGGTCCCGCACCGACGCCGGGTAGGGCGCCGCGAGGATGCTGCGGTGCCCGAGCGCCCGCGGCCCGAACTCGCTGCGGCCGTCCCACCAGCCGACGATCCGCCCGTCGGCCAGCAGCGCGGCCACCTCCCCGGGCAGGTCGTCGGGCCGCCGGGACGGCAGTCCGGAGGCGGCGACGGCCGCGTCCACCCGCGCCTGCGGGTACTCGGGCCCGAGGTAGGCGTCGGTGAGCGCGGGCAGCTCGTCCATCGGTACGCCCGCCAGCCGGTGCAGTCCGTAGTAGGCGCAGCCGAGGCTGATGCCGTTGTCGCCGGCGGCGGGCACCACGAAGATCCGCTCGAAGCCGGTCTCCCGGAGGATCCGGCCGTTGGCGACGCTGTTCAGGCCGACCCCGCCGGCCACGCAGAGGTCGGTCAGCCCGGTGCGCGCGTGCAGGGCGGCGGCGCAGTGCACCAGGGCGCGCTCCAGCACCTCCTGGGCGGCCCGGGCGATCGCCGCGCGGACGTCGAAGTCGGCGTCCCGGGCGAGGCGTTCGAGGACGTGCGAGACCTTGCTCGCGGAGATGCTGACCCCGCCGCCGGGCAGCAGGGCGACCAGCTCGGCGAGCTCGTCGACGAACCGCTCGTCCCCGTACGGGGCGAGGCCCATGGTCTTGCCGTCCTCGCTGACCGGGAAGCGGGTCTTCGGCCCGGTGTACGCGAGCCCGATCGCGATGCTGGCGCTGCGGTAGAAGTGGCCGAGCGAGTTGTCGGTCTCGCCGGGCTGGTAGTAGGCGCTCTCGGAGGCGGCGTCCACGACGTGCGCGCCGCTGACCCGGTCGAGCAGGCGGATGCCGTTCCGGTCCGCGGTGTACGAGCTGACGGTCTCCGCCTCGCGGCCGCCGGGCCCGGTCCGGTCGCCGGCCACCAGGCTGCCGGAGTTGTCGCAGACGAGCACGGCGGCGCGGTCCAGCCCGGAGGCCGCGAACGCGCTGTAGGCGTGCGCCAGATGGTGGTTGATCACCTGAACGCGGTTGCGGAACGAGTGGTAGAACGGGCGCGGCACCAGCTCGCAGGCGACGACGTGCTCCACCTCCGCCGCGCCGGTGCCGAGCTGTGCCAGGACGGCCTGCCGGCTGGCGCCCGCCAACAGGTCGGTGCCCAGGCCGTACTTGCTGCGCACCAGCCGTTCCTCGTCGACGGCGACGAGGCGGCTGCCGTCGGTCGCGCACGACGACCAGTCGTGCCCGGAGCCACCGAGGCCCAACACGGTCATAGGAGGTCCTTTCCAACGCGAGGGCACCGGTCGACGCGTACGGGGCTCCCCGCCGCGGGCCGGAGCGGCCGGGCGGGCGGAGGAAGAGGCGCACACCGGAGGGGGCTTGGGGGAACGCACACCGCAGAAGGGCTGGAGGAACGCGCGCCGGAGGAGGACGGCCGGAAGCCGTCCTGGTGTCGGCGGAGCACAGGCACCCGGGAATCGGGGCGACATCGGCACTCTAGTCAGGCGGCGTCACAGACTGTCAAGAACGGGTGCCGGTCCGTGCCCCGAGTTGGCTCAAATCGCCTTTCGCGCCCGTACGTCCCCGGTGCGTCCAGTGGACACAAGGGATCTTCGGGTACGGAGCGGGAGCGGCGCGGACACGAACCCCAAGCGGAACGGCGTCGATCGTTCCGGACGCCGCCTTACCACCCGGCGGCCCCGTCGGCGGGCGCCTTTTCGGCCAACGTCAATCCGAGCGGGACACGACAAGCAGCGGAGCCGTTACCGTGATGCGGTGGCTGTCGGCCGCCGGCCGCCGCCCGTGTCTCCTTCGGGTGGCCCGCCTGTCCGTGGTGCCCCGACGCCCGTGACGCCCCGAGCTCGAACCCCGCCGGTGCCCCCATCCGGCAACCCGATCCCCTGTACGGCTGGACGAGGGAGTACTGGGTGACTGAGCAGCAACGCACCATCGTCATCATCACCGAGGGCGCCGCCCCCGCCCTGCTCGACCGCTGGTGTGCCCAGGGCCTCCTGCCGGGATTCGCCCGGCTCCGCTCCGAAGGGGCGAGCGGTCCGCTCGCGGCGGAGGGCACGCCCTACGAACCGCCCGGCCTGGTGAGCGTGCTCACCGGCCAACGCGCCGCCGACCACGGCTACTTCTCCTACTGGACCTGCCACGACCCGGAGTACTCGCCCCAGGTGCTCGGCTCCGGTGACCGCCGGCACCCGCTGCTCTGGCAGCACGAGGGCTTCGCCGGCCTGCGCTTCGCCTCGATCGGGCTGTTCGGGACCCACCCGATCGAGCCGATGGACGGGTCGCTGATCAGCTACCCCATGCAGGCGACCCTGCACGCCTGCCACCCGCGCGACCTCCAGCGCCGGCTCGCCAAGGAGGGCATCCGGCCGGTGCACGACGTCTCCATCTTCTGGACCGGCCAGCCGCGCGAGCAGCTGCTGCCCCGACTGCTGGAGGCCGATCGCCAGCGGGGGAGGGCCGCCCTCGCGCTGCTGCCGGAGCACGACGTGGTGATCGTCAACCTCACCAGTATCGACCGGACTTCGCACATCTACTGGCAGGAACTGGAGCACGGTCCCGACCGTGAGCAGGAGAGCGCGGTGTTCGCCGCGTACCGCACCTGCGACCAGGTCGTCCAGGACGCCCTGGCGGCGGCCGGGGACCGGGTCGACGTGCTGGCCTTCTCCGAGATCGGCTTCGGCCCGCTGCGCACCTACTGCTCCGTCAACGACGACCTGGAACGCGCCGGTCTGCTCGCCAGGACTCCGGACGGCCGGATCGACTGGGCGAACACCACCGCGTTCGAGGCCGTCCAGGGCACCCACGGCATCAACGTCAACGTGCGGGACCGCTACAAGGCCGGCCGGATCGCGGAGCACGAGTACGAGCGGGTCCGCGCCGAGGTGCGCACGGCGCTCCTGGAGACCGTCAACCCCCGCACCGGACGGGAGTTCCTCGCCGAGGTGCTCACCCGTGAGGAGGTCTACCCCGGCGCGGCGACGGCCGGCGCGCCCGACCTCCTCATGGAGCCCGCCGACTGGCGCTACCTGCCGATGGGCGATCCGCAGTGGGCCGCGCACGTCCACCGGACGTGGCAGAGCGGCTGGCACCGGCGGGAGTCCTACTGGGCCGGCCTCGGCCCCGGTTTCGCGTCCCGGTACACCGACGACGCGGTGGCCGCCCCGATCGACGTGCCGGCCACCCTGGCCCGGCTGCACGGGCGACCGGTCCCCGAGGGGTGGCGCGGCCGCCCGCTCGGCCCGGCCGTCCCCTGAGACCAGGCTCCGTCCGACCCCCGAGTGCGGGCTCCGCCCGACCCCGAGTGCGGGCTCCGCCCGGCTCGTGCCCGACGCCCACGTTCCGCCCCGATCTGCAGCGGAGGTCCACTGTTCATGTCCGACATACGCGTACCTGAACGCGGGCGCCCGAGGCGCCGGACGGTGTCCGGGCCACCCGGGGGAACGGACCGTGCCGCCCTCGCCCCGAAGGCCTCGTTCACCCCGTGGGACCCGCCCTCGCCGGACGTGCCCCACTGGACGGGCGCCGCCGACCGCACCCCGGTCGAGCTGCTGCGCGCCGCCCTCGCCGAGGGCCTGCTCGGAGGGCCGTGGCACGACGGCTTCCCCGCGTACACCTGGCACCGGGACGGCGACGACGTCCACGAGTTCCGGCTGACCGGCCGGCTGACCGGTCAGTACACCGGGTACCCCCTGCACCCCAGCGAATGGCCGGAGGGCCTCGGATGAGCACGCTCCCCGACGTCACGCTCGCCTGGAAGTGGCACGAGCCGTCGACCGTTCCCGCCGACGAGTTCACCGCGACCTGGGCCGACCTGGAGATGACGGTCGGTTCGGAGACGCCGCTGACCACCGTCGAGGACGGGGCCGCCGGCACCGTCCGCCCCCACACCACCGGCTCGCTCTACCCGCTCGCCGAGTGGATCGCCTTCAACTGGTGGTCGCTGCTGGCGGACGCCCGGCCCGGCACCCAGATCTCCCAGCTGCGCTTCTGCTACCGCAACGGCGTCGGCGACCAGCGCGGCGCCTGGTGGGTCCGCTCGCGGCGGCACGTCCTGCGTGCGGCCGGCGGCGGCTTCCACTGGCCGGACGTGCTGTTCGTGCCCGAGGGCCGGCAGACCCGGATCGTCTGGATCCCCGACGGAGGTCCGACGCCCCGGCCCGGTCCGCGCCACGTGGCGCGCGGCAACCTCGTGGTCGGCTCCGAGGCCCTCGCCGAGACGTTCCGCGGCTTCGTCGACGCCGTCGTCGCCCGGCTCGCCGACTGGGGCATCACCGGCACCCCGCTGCAGCGCGAGTGGGCCGCGCTCGCCGACACCGACGAGGCCGAGGCGGCGTTCTGCCGGGCCGCGGCGCGGCTCGGCCTGGATCCCTACACCGAGGCCGGACCGTACGCGGCGGAGATCGTCCGGGTCGTCCGGGAGCTGCCCGATCCGCTGTCCTTCGACTTCCTCAACGGGGTCGCCCCGGGCCGGATCGCGGACCAGCTCCGGTGGGTCGGGCGGGCCCGGGAGGTCGCCGGCCAGGGTGGCCAGGCCGACCCGGCCGTCACCGAGCTGCGCGAGCTGTGCGCGGACGTCCGGACGGCCTTCCACGCGCCGGGCCGGCTCGACAACGCCTGGCACCTGGGCTACGAACTGGCCCGCCGGGTCCGCGCCTGGGCCGGGGTGGCACCCACCGAGCGGTTCGAGACGGACACCCTGCTCACCCACCACACCGAGCCGGTCCCCTACGTCGACCGCGGCCTGGTCGCCTACGGGACGCGCACCGGCGCAGGGGGCCCCGCCCTGGTGTCCAGCCGGTCCTACACCGAGCGGCCGCGGCGCTTCCTGGAGGCCCGCGCCCTCTGCCACTTCCTGTTCGAGAACGGACCGGAGTTCCTGATCGCCGCCGCGCACACCCACCGCCAGCACGTGGCCCGCGGCTTCGCCCTCGAACTGCTGGCCCCCGCCCGGGGCGTGGCCGAGCGTCTCGGCGATCCGAGCGGGCTGGTCACCGCCGAGGACGTCGAGCAGATCGCCGAGGACTACGGGGCCGGCACCATCGTGGTGGAGCACCAGCTGGACAACCAGGTGCTGGCCCAGGACTTCCCGTGGGAGCCGACCGCACCGACCGTGTTCCGGGCCCCGCGCTACCCGCGGGAGGCGGCCCGGTGAGCGCCGACGACACACTCGGCACCGGCACCGGCACCTTCCCGTACCCGGCCGGGCCCGGCGGCACCGTGCCGCCCCGGTACGCGCGGCTGCTCGCCGAGGACCCGGTCTCCCGGGTGCGGCTCGCCGACGGCGCCGAGATCTGGCTGGTCACCCGGGACGCCGACGTGCGGACCGTACTGGCCGACCCGGCGTTCAGCCGGTACCGGGCCGCCGTGCTGCCCGGCAGCGGCTTCGGTCGCGGCCAGGGCACCGGCATCGTCGACCTCGACGCACCCCGGCACACCGGGCTGCGCGCGCCGGTGGTGGCCGGTTTCGCCCCCGAGCGGGTGGCCCGCTGGCGCCCGCGCATCGAGGCCGTCGCCGACGAGTTGCTGGCCGGTCTCGCCGGCGCGCCCGGGCCGGTCGACCTGGTCGCCGCGTACACGGCGCCGTACGCCGGCCGGATCATCTGCGAGCTGCTCGGCTTCGACGGCGACCGGTGGTCCGCGATCACCGGCGACATCGAGACCCTGCTGCTGTCCGGCGGGTCGGACGGCCCCGGCACCGCGGCCGTCCGTGACCGCCTCCAGGGGGCCTTCGCCGGTCTGCTCGCCGAACGCCGCGCGCGGCCCGCCGACGACGTCGCGACCGTCCTGCTCGGGCTGGACGAACCGGCCTCGGGCGGGCAGCACCTCACCGACGGGGACCGCACCACCCTGCTGCACGGCCTGGTGATCTCCGGCTTCATCGGCGTCCGGGACCTGCTGGCCCGGCACCTCTACGCGGTGCTGGCCGAGCCCGACCGCCGGGAGCGGCTGGCGGCCAAGCCCGACCTGGTCCCCGGCGCGGTCGCCGAACTGCTGCGCTACTACCCGTCGAGCAACGACGGGCTGCTGCGGGTGGCCACCCGGGACGTCGAACTCTCCGGAGTCCGTGTCCCGGCCGGGGCCGCGGTGCTGCCGCTGATCTCGGCGGCCTGCCGCGACCCCCGGATCGTCGACCGGCCCGACACCCTGGAGCTCGACCGCACCCCGGTGTCCGTCGCCGCCTTCGGCGCGGGCCCGCACCGCTGCCCTGCGCTGGACCTCGCGGTGGTCCAACTGACTGTCGGGCTGGGCCGGTTGGTCGCCACCTATCCGCAGGTCGCGCTCGCCGTGGCCGCCGAGGAGGTGCGGCACACCTCCGACCTGCTGCCGCTCGGCGTCGCGGCGCTGCCGGTCCGGCTGGGCGCCGCGGCCTGACCGCGTCGCCCGCCCGCCGGGCGCCGCGGACCCGGGCGGTCCGCCGGACCCGCCCCAGTCGCAGAGAGGAGGACGGATGGGAGAGCACTTCCCCCGGTACGTCGACGGCCGGCCCGCCCCGGCCCGGGACGGGGCGACCTTCCGGTCGTTCGAACCGGCCACCCGGCGGCACCTGGCCGACGTGCCGCGCTGCGGACCCGAGGACGTGACCGAGGCCGTGGCCGCGGCCCGCCGGGCCTTCGACCACGGGCCCTGGCCGCGTACCGCGCCGGAGGAACGGGCCGCCGTGCTGCGGCGGTTCGCCGACCGGCTCACCGCCGAGACCGCCCGGTTCGCCGAACTGGAGGTCCGCGACAACGGCACCACCCTGCGCAAGGCGCTCGGCGCCGACGTGCCCGGCGCGGTCGCGGCGTTCCGCTGGAGCGCCTGGTGGGCGGAGCAACTGCCCGAACGGCTGCACCGCGGACCGGCGGTGCCGGGAGGCCCTGCCGCGCGTCACCTGCGCTGGCACCCGCTCGGGGTGGTCGCGGTCGTCGTGCCGTGGAACCTGCCGCTGCTGCTCGCCGCCTGGCGGATCGCCCCGGCGATCGCGGCGGGCAACACCTGCGTCGTCAAACCGGCGTCCTTCACCTCGCTGACCACCCTCGGGCTGGTCCGGCTGCTGCACGAGTGCGGGCTGCCGCCCGGGGTGGTCAACGTGGTCACCGGGCCCGGAGGCACCACCGGGGAGAGCCTGGTCCGCGCGCCCGGCGTCGACCTGCTGTCCTTCACCGGCTCGGACGCGGTCGGCGAGAGTGTCCGGCGCGGGGCCGGTGCGGCCGTCCGGCTGGACCTCGGCGGCAAGTCGCCGAACGTGGTGCTCGCGGACGCCGACCTCGACCGGGCGGCCGACGGGGTCGTCTGGGGCGCCTTCCTGCACAACGGCCAGGTCTGCATGGCCGGTTCGCGCGCCGTGGTGCACGCGGCCGTGCACGACGAGTTCGTCGAGCGGGTCCGGGAGAAGGCGCTCGCCCTGCGGCTCGGCGATCCGCTGGACGTGGCGACCGACCTCGGTCCGCTGGTCTCGCGCAACCAGGTCCGCACCGCCCTGCGGTTCACCGAACTCGGGGTCGCCGAGGGCGCCCGACTGCTGTGCGGGGGCAGGGTGCCCGGCCCCGGCGAGCCGGCCGAGGGGCTGGACCCGCAGGCGTACTTCCCGCCCACCGTGCTGACCGGCGTCGAACCGGGCGCCACCGTGGCCCAGGAGGAGGTCTTCGGGCCCGTGCTCTCGGTGATCCGGGCGGCCGACGACGCCGACGCGGTGCGGATCGCCAACGGGTCGCGGTACGGGCTGAGCGCCGGGGTCTGGTCGGGCGACCGGGACCGGGCCCGTGCGGTCGCCGAGTCGCTGCACGCCGAACAGGTCTGGATCAACGACTACCGGCTGGTCGACCTCGACCTGCCGTCCGGGCCCGAGGTGACCGGTGACCTCGTCTGGGAGCGGCTGACCAACGAACTCGACGGCTACCGCCGCCGGCAGAGCATCACCGACGGCACCGGCCCGGCGGACCCGTCCGGGCCCGCACCCACCCCGTACCACCTCCTGGGGCTCTGAGCGCCCCGCCCTCCGGCCTCCCGTGGAGCCCCGATGAAGATCGGCATCGCGTTCCCCAACACCATCCCCGGCGCCTCCGGCCGGCTCCAGACGGAGTGGGCCGTCCGGGCCGAGGAGCGCGGTTTCTCGACCGTCTCCGCGACCCACCGGCTCCGCTACCCCGGGCACGAGCCGCTGCCGGTGCTCGCCGCGGCGGCGGCCGTCACCTCGCGGATCGGGCTGTCCACCAACATCCTGGTCGCCCCGCTGACCACCGCCGAGGTGCTCGCCAAGGAGGCGGCGACGGTCGCCTCGCTCGCGGAGGGGCGGCTCGTCCTCGGCCTCGGGCCGGGAGTGCGGGCCGACGACTTCGAGGCGGCGGACCGGGACTTCGGCCGCCGCGCGCAGGTCTTCGACGGGCAGCTCGCCGAACTCGCCCGGCTGCGCGGCAAGGAGGGCGCCGGGATCCTGCCCGGGCCGGTGCCGCCCGTCCTGGTGGGCGGGCTGAGCGCGAACGCCGTCCGGCGGGCGGCCCGTTGGGCGGACGGCTGGACGGCGCCCGGGCTGGAACCGGAGCTCGTCGCCCCGACCGTCCGGCAGGTGGAGGAGGAATGGGCGGCGGTGGGCCGGGAGGGGATGCCGAGGCTGGTGGCGCTGTCCCGGTACTGGCTCGGCGCGGACGTCGCCGAGGAGGCGGCCGGATTCGTCCGGGACTACTTCGGGGTGCTCGGGGACGAGGCGGAGTCCTTCGTCGAGAAGACCCCGCGCTCGCCCGGCCGGATCCGCGAGCAGATCGCCGAACTGGCCGCCGCCGGATTCGACGAGATCGTCTTCCACCCCACGGCGGCCCGCCTTTCCCAGGTCGACCGGCTGGCCGACGCCGTCCTTTCCTGAAAGAGCGCTCCCGAAAGACGGCTCCTGAAAGACCGCAGACGCGCCCGTACGAAAGTGTTCCGAAGTGTTCCGATGTGTTCCGAGGTGAAATCGAGACCATGAACGCGACCCTGACGGGAAATAGGACCGAGGCCGTGGAGGATCTTCGGGAATTCGGCTACTGCCTCCTGGAGTCCCCGCTTCCGTCCGCCGAGTTCGAACGACTCCGGGACCGCCTGCTGGAGGTCGCGGAGGAGGAGCGCAAGGACGGCACCGCCTTTCTGTACGACGGCGGCAACCAGCGTGTCTTCAGCCTCCTCAACAAGGGTGAGGAGTTCGAGCGCAGCGTCTGCGACCCGCTGGTGCTGGAACTCATGGAGGAGGTCCTGGGCTTCAACTTCCTGCTGTCCAGCACGCACGCCAACATCGCCGGCCCCGGCGGGGTCGCGATGAACGTGCACGCGGACCAGACCTTCGCGCGACCGCCCTGGCCGCCGTACGCCCTGGTCGCCAACAGCATGTGGATGCTGGACGACTTCACGGAGTCCAACGGCGCGACCCGTCTCGTCCCCGGCACCCACCGGCTCGGCCGGCAGCCGGACTACGCGCGCGGCGAGGGCGACGTCGAGACGGTGCCGGTCTGCGCGCCGGCCGGCAGCGTGATGATCTTCGACGGCCGGCTCTGGCACCAGACCGGGGCCAACACGACCGACCGGCCCCGGCACGGCATCCTCAACTACTACTGCCGGGGCTACGTCCGGCAGCAGCAGAACTTCTTCTCCGGGCTCAGGCCGGAGGTCGCCGAGCGCAGCACACCCGCCATGCGGCGGTTGCTCGGTTTCGAGAACTACTTCTCGCTCGGCCTCGCGGACGGTCTGGAGTGAGCGCCGGACCGGGCGGCGCCGCGCCCGACCCGGGCCGGTTCCTCCAGGCCCCGGCGGCGCGGCCGGTGCTGCGGCTGGTGCTGGCGGACCCGGCGGGTGCGGCCGGCGGGGTGCTGCCGGCCGCGATGGGGCCGGAGCTGGTGGTGGAGCCGCTCGCCGGACCGCTCGACGGCGCGGAGCCCTGGTCGGTCGGCGCCGGTCGGTGGCCGCTGCTGCCCTGGGCGCTGCTCGCGGTGGCGGGTGCGGGGCCGGGCGGCGCGACCGTGCTGGCGGACGCCGTCCGGGCGGTTCGGGCCGCCGGGGCCGCGGGCCGGCCGCCGGCCGGACTTCTGCTCTGCCCGTCGCCGGACGCCGCGGCGCCGCCGCTGGAGGCCGGTGCCGAGGCCGACGGTCCGTTGCCCTGCCCGGTGGTGGTGCTCGCCCGCGACGGTGACGGCAGCGGCCCCGCCGGTACCGGTACCGGCGGGGCCGCGGACGGTGCGGTGGCGGCCTGGCGCCGTCTCGCGCCGGAGGCCTTCACCGTCCGGCTGCTGGGTCCGGCGGGCTGGTCCGACCCGGCCGCCGCCGCCGAGACGGCCCGGACGGTCAAGGAGGAACTGCACATCTGGCCCGCCTGACCGGTGGCGGCCCGGTCCCCGCAGGGCGGGCCGGGCCGCTCCGGGGCGCGGTGCGCGCCCGGCGGCGGTGCGCGGAGGCCCGGCCGGAGGGATCCGGCCGGGCCCTTCCGGTGGCGCGTGGTGTGTGGCGCGTGGCGTTCGGCACGTGGCGCGTGGTGTGTGGCGCGTGGCGTTCGGCACGTGGCGTGTGGTGTGTGGCGCGTGGTGTGTGGCGCGTGGTGCGGTCAGCCGGTGAGGGCGCCGTACAGCTCCAGCGGACTGGCGCGCCGCAGGTCGACGTCGGCCGGCAGGTCCAGCCCCAGCTCCTCCTCCAGCAGGATGGCCAGCTCGATCATGCGGGCGGAGTCCACCAGCAGCTGGATGCCCAGCGGGACCTCCGGATCCAGCTCGACCCCCTCCACCCCGAGTCCGGCCACCAGGGCGGAGAGGAACTCCGCGAGGCTGTACGGACTCGACGTAGCTTCACCCATGGTCGGGGTGTCCTCTCGGTCGGGACCCGGTCGCCGCGCGCCCGCGGGCCGGCCCGGGGCACGCAGCGGAAGGTCCTGGACGTAGGGCAGGCCGAGCCGCAGGGCGGTCTCGGCCTTGGCCAGCTCGCCGCCGAGGTAGCCGGCGTGGGCCGGTTCGGCGACCACTCCGGCGCTCAGCAGCCCCAGCAGCATCGACTCGGCGCGGACGCCGGTCATCTCGTGCCGGGGGGTCAGGTCGTTGTCGTAGTGCCGCAGGACGATCCGCCGGGCGAGCAGGTCGAGGCCGATCACCACGAATCCGTCCAGCGCCCGGCTGATGCCCACCCGCCGGCCGCCGGGCCGCAGCCGCCGGAAGGCCGGCCGGGTGCTCGCGGGGCCGCCGTCGGCGCCCTCCCCGGGGCCCGCCGTGTCGTCGTCCACGTCGGGGGCGGCGGGGGCGGGCGCGGAGGCGGTGCGCGCCGACAGGTCGGCGATCACCCGGCGCAGCACCGCCGGGTCGCACTCGCCCCGGGCGTCCACCAGCTCGATCTGGGCGCGCACCTGCGCGACCTCGCGCAGCGCGACGCCGCGCAGCACCGGCAGGTAGCCCGCCGCCCCGCGGATCAGGCGCTGCTCGGCGTCGACCCCCTCGCGGAAGAGCGCGACGAGGCTCTGCCCGGCCAGGAAGCGCGGTGAGTCCCGTCCGCAGACGACCAGGCCGCGGATCGAGGGCCGGTGCGCGATGGTGCGCACCAGCTGCTCGATCCCGAGGTTGGCGGTCATCAGCGTCCCGACGATGGCCACGTCCGGCAGCCCGGAGAGCGGTTCGAGGAGCTCCCGGCTGCTGAGGCTGCACACCGCGATCCGGCCGGCCGCGGCGGGCTCACCAGGTGGCACCGCTGCCCTCGCCGCTGTAGCTGCGCGGCAGCCCGCCGGGCCCGAAGCTGGGCAGGGTGGAACTGATCTCCATGACGCGGGCGCCCAGCCGGGTGAGCCGCTTGCCGACCCGCAGCTGTTCGGAGCGGAGCCGGTCGAGCCGGTCGCGGAAGTACTCCTCGACGTCCACGACCTGGACCTCCTGCTTGTCCCGGTCGAGGGAGTCGTTCATCACGGCCTCCAGGTTGGACATGAAGAAGCCGTAGTTGAACTGGCCCATCTCCTGGCGGATCTCGTGCACCGTGGCCTTGAAGTCCTCCATCACCTCGTCGACGCCGGGCAGTCCGCCGAAGCGCCGGTGCAGCCGGGAGATGAAGGTCTGCATCACCACGTTGTAGGTCTCGAACTCGAAGACCGCGGACTGGTCGGTGATGACCCCGCGCTGGTGGTAGTCGTCGTTGTTGTAGAGCCTGGCGAAGTGCTTGGCCAGCAGGCCGACCCGCTCGTCGGCGAAGTCGTAGCCGTACGGGTCGAGGTTCTTCTGGTAGCTGTCCCAGAGCAGGCCCTCGCCCTCGATCCGGCGGACGATCGCGGTGCCCGGGTAGATCTCCAGCCGCTCGGTCATCCGGCGCAGGTTGTGGCCGGAGTTGTCGCGCAGGAAGCGGGCGTTGGCGATCAGGGTGTCGAGGGTGGCGTAGGGGTGGAAGGGGATGAAGCCCATCGCCAGGTAGATGCCGTGCTCGCGCAGCATCCGGATGATGGTGACGTTGTCCTCGACGGTGGCCCGCTTCTCCCAGAGCAGCAGCTCCTCGGCGGTCCCGGCCTCGATGCCGACGTTGACCTTCTCCAGCCCGGAGGCGGTGAGCAGGTCGAGCAGGGCGTGGTCCTCGGGGGTGTCGCTCCAGTTCTCGGCCCGCATGCAGACGTTGTAGTAGATGTCGAGGCCCCGGTCGAGCATGCCCTGGGCGATGGCGGCGGCCCGCTTCTTGCCGACCCGCCCGCCGTCCGGGTCCTCGAAGGTCGAGTCGACGAAGTCGAACGTGCGGAACTGGTGGCGCTCGACGATCTGCGCCACCTCCTCGACGATCTGCTCCGGGCCGCGCCCGCGCCAGGCCTTGCCGGCCTGCACGCGGTTCTTCAGGTGCGGGGCCGAGCAGAAGGCGCAGTTGGCGACGCAGCCGCGGCTGGTGCTGACCCGGACGTACTCCAGCTTGTCGCCGTGCTGGCTGAGCTGGTCGCGGGCCGGGAAGGGCAGCACCTCCAGGTCGTGGATGAGCGGCCGGGCGGGGTTCTGGCGCAGGGCGCCGTCGGCGTCCCGGTAGCAGATGCCGGGGCAGTCGGTGAGCGCCTCGTCGAGGTACAGGCGCTGGACCAGGTCGAGGATGGTGGGCTCGCCCTCGCCGACGGCGACGAGGTCCGTGTAGGGGTTGTTGCGCAGCACGTCGAGCCCGGCGAACGTGCCGGCCGGGCCGCCGCAGGCGATCGGGGTGTCGGGCAGGGCCTCCTTGAGCTGCCGGCAGAGGCTGACGCAGCTGGTGAGGTTGAGGCTCATGAGGGTGAAGCAGACGAGGTCGGGACGGTACGCGCGCAGGTGCTCGACGGTGGCGGCGTGCGCGTCCTCGTCGTGGTCGACCTCGCGGATCTCGGCGGTGAAGCCGACGCTCCG
Organism: Kitasatospora sp. NPDC127035; assembly: GCF_042726075.1. Taxonomy (NCBI): domain Bacteria; kingdom Bacillati; phylum Actinomycetota; class Actinomycetes; order Kitasatosporales; family Streptomycetaceae; genus Kitasatospora; species Kitasatospora sp. NPDC127035. Next base: position 41,859 of record NZ_JBHXDN010000006.1, read on the forward strand.
CAGGACGCTGGTCATGTAGGCGACCCCGAGGTGCTCGGGGGACATCACGAGGTCGCCGTCGAGCAGGATCAGGAAGCTGACCTTGAAGCGTCCGGGGTCGGTGATGCGCGGGTCGAGGGCGATGGCGAACTCGCCGGGCTTCTTCCGCGGGGGTGCGGGGCTGAGGTCGATGTCGATGGGCTGTCGCATCGGATGCTCCCGGTCAGGCGCTGGTGCCGGCGGCGGTCCGGTCGCCCCGGAGCCGGTTGTCGACGTACTCGGCGAGCAGGTCGAGGTCGTCGATGAGCTTGATCGACAGGTCCTCGTCGGCGATCTCGACGCCGAACTCGCTCTCCACCCAGATGAGGAACTCGATGGTGTTGATGGAGTCGAGTCCCAGTGCCTCCACGAGTCCGCGGTCCGGGATGTCCGCGGGGGAGAGGGACAGCTCCAGCGAGTCGACGAGCACCTTGCGCAGCCGGGCCTTGGTGTCCTGTGTGTCCTGCGTGTCCTGCATGACGCTCATTCCTCCGTGGGTGTGGCCGGTCGCTCAGAGGTAACCCATCTCGCGGAGCCGGCTGCTGGTGTAGTCGTCCTCCTCCTCGGCGGCACGGTCGGCCGCTTCGGAGGGCGGTGCCGTGGCGCTGCGGGCCGCCACCCGGGGGTCGGGCCCGGGGACGGGCACGCCCTCGGTGAAGATCTCGGTGCGGGCGCGGCCGTCGACGTCGTCGGGCCAGGCGGCGCCCAGGTCGGCGAGCAGCGTGGGCAGGGTGTCGGCGAGCGGGACGCTGCGGTCCAGCCGGCCGGGGCGGGTGCGCGGCGAGCGGTGCGCCCAGATGCCCTGGTGCCGGTGGAGGCCGGTCTGGGCGCTGGGCTGCCAGAGCTCGCCGGTGAGGTCGGTGACGGGCAGGACGGATTCGTCGGCGGGCAGCAGGAGCAGGTCGGGGGCGCGTCCGCGCAGCGGGCCCGGGTAGGCCTCGGCACTGGGCAGGACGCTGCGGAAGACCCGGTCCCCGGTGGGGCCCTTGAGGTCCTCGAACAGCTCGACGACCTCGGCGGTCACCCGGTCCCGGTCGCGGGGTGCGACGGTGCCCCGGGCCTGCCGCGCCCGCAGGTTGAGGTTGAGGCCGTAGCTGCCGGGGACGGGCATGTAGACGGCGGTGCGGGCGAAGTCGATCCGCCGGCCGCCGGCGGCGAACCAGCTCGCGGAGCCGTCGGCGGGCGCGTCGCCCGGCTCGGTGGCGAGCAGGCCCGCGTCTTCGAGGATCCGGTGCACGGCGAGCCCGTACCGGCCCTGGCCGAGGCCGTGGTCGGAGACCAGTGTCACCACGGTGTCCTCGTCGACCAGGTCGAGCAGCTCGCCGACGGCGGTGTCCAGGGCGCGGTGGATGCGGGTGTTGGCGAGCTCCCAGCCGGTGCCGGACGGGGCCGGCTCGTGCCGGGGGTGGGTGGTGTCCTCGTAGTGCCAGTAGTGGTGGCCGACCCGGTCGGCCTCGGTCAGGACGACCATCACCACGTCGGTGGGCCGGGTGGTCATCAGGTGCCGCACCGACCGCACCCGGGCCTCGACGTTGCGCTCCGCCTGCTCCAGGTAGCCGAGGTCGCCCCGGAACATGGTGGCCAGGTCGGACTGGAAGTGGGCTTTGGCGGCGGCGAGTTCACGCAGCAGGGAGTCCGGACGGCAGTGCCGCAGGGTCCGTTCGAGCGGCCAGGTGATCTGGTAGCCGGGCAGGTCGGCGGGCGGGTGCGACATCGGGATGTTGATCAGCCCGAGGGTGTACTCCTGGGCGGCCAGCCAGTCCCAGGCGGAGGAGCGGCCGAGGTCGCCGGCCTGGGTCACCCGGGCCCGGTAGTCCGGCTCCTGGGTGTCGTAGAACTGGTAGATGCCGTGCTTGCCGGGCTGACCCGCCGTCACGAAGGTGCTCCACCCGGGTGCGGTGTGGGCGGGCCAGGTGCAGGTGGTCCGGCCGACGGCGGAGGTGCGGAGCAGTCCCGCGATGTTCGGGAGCAGGCCCCGCTCGATCAGCGGGTCGATGACGTCGAAGGTTCCCCCGTCGATTCCGATGACGAGGGCACGGGGCGTGGGTGGCACGGGGGTTCGCCTCCAGCTGTGGGCAGCACCTGCGTTCCGGGTCCGGAGCTTCGCGCTGCCTGGGGATCCGCCCGGAGGGGGGAGTGCGGGGGTGGGGGCCGGTCTCCGCCGACGCACGGGTGCGCCGGCCACCGGCGGTCCGGGGCCGACCGCAACACTACGCATTTCTCCGGGATATTGGTACACGGCAGGACGGCCGAATTCCGGTGATCTCCCATTCGCCCCAGCCACCACAATTGACCACGGGTCACCGGGTGTTCCCGCCGGAAGCGGAATTTCGATCAACGGGGCGGGGTGGCGGGACCCGGCCGCGGGGCGGCCGGAACGGATCGGTCGGCCCCGGATGATCCTTACCGCGGGCCGTCGGCGGGGCCCGCGAGTATGTGAGGATTCCGTTCCGCCGGTTGACTTCGCCGGGCATCCCGGTAGAGCCTCTCAGGGCGGGCCGTTCGCTGAGGAATGAAGTGCCGACGGCTGTTCCCACGTATCTTCACGTATCTTCACGCACTGATCCCACCCGTATTCCGGCAGTGCGTCCCGTCCGGGTTCCCGGCGTTCCGTACCGGTGACCGGGGTGTGACGGGCCATGCCGATCGCCTCGCACGCGGAAGGGCCGACCCGATGCACTTACGCACGCGCTCCGCACCGGCCGGACCGGCCGTGGTCGTCCCCACCCGGGGCGACCACGAGCGGCTGCGGGTGACACTCGCCTGCCTGGCCGTGCAGAGCGCAGCACCCGGCCACGAGGTGATCGTGGTCGACGACAACGACGCGGGCGGGGCCGCCGCCGAGGGCCTCGCCGGTGTGCTCGGACAGGCGCGTGACTGGCTGCCGCTGCGGGTGGTGCCGGGCCCCGGCCGGGGTCGGGCCGCCGCCCGCAACGCCGGTGCGGCGGCGGCCGACGGGGCCGGCTGGCTGGTCTTCCTGGACGCCGACGTGATCGTCGGCCCGCACTTCCTCGCGGCGTACGCCGGGGCGGCCGAACCCGGCTGCTTCCTGCACGGCAGGATGCGTGAACTTCCGACCGCGGCGCGGTTGTTGGCGGAGGTGGCGGATGCCCCGCCGGCCGTCGTCCGGGAACTCGTGGCCGGTCTCGCCGACCCCGGCGCACCGCCCGACCGCAACCCCCGGCGCCGGACCGTGGCCAACGCGCTGGAGCGCGCGGTCGAGGCGATGGAGGCCGGGGTGGTGCCCGACGTCGCCCCGTGGCTCGGCCTGGTCGGCGCCAACTCCGCCGTGGAGCGCGAACTCTGGCGGCGGGCGGGCGGATTCGACGAGGAGTTCGGCCGGCTCTGGGGCTGCGAGGACCTCGAACTCGGGCTCCGGCTGTACGACCTGGGGGCGCGCCGGAGGCTGGTGCCCGAGGCCGGCGGCGTCCACCTCAGCCACGCCCGGCCGGACCGCTGGGACCAGCACGACCGCAACCTCGCCCGCTTCTCCGACCTGCACCCCCGGCCCTCGGTCCGCGCCCTGGCCGCCCTGCTCGGCCCGGAGGGCAGCCCGGAGCGGTACGCCGCGGCCGTCCTCGCCGCGACGGCGGACGCGCCGTGACCGGGACGGACGAGGCACTCCGGCACGTCGTCGTCTCACCGCACCCCGACGACGCGGTCTGGTCGCTCGGCGGCCGGCTCGCCCGCTGGACGGCGCTGGGCGCCGAGGTCACCGTCGTCACCGTCTTCGACACCGCGGACGGCGCCGCGGGCCACACCGCGGACACCTCCCCGGGCCACCGCGCGGCCCACCGCCCGGACGACTGGCGGCGGATCGCCGAACCCGCCACCCGCCGCCGCGAGGACCGCGCCGCGCTCGCCGCGCTCGGCGTCACCCGGGTGTCCCTGGGCCTCACCGACGCCGCCCTGCGCACCTCCGCCGGCCGGCCCCGCTACACCGCCGCCCCCCGGGTCCTCGGCCGGCCCCACCCCGACGACGGCCCGCTGCCCGACACCATCGCCGAGGCGCTGCGCCCCTGGTGCCCGCCCGGCACCCGGCTGCACGCCCCGCTCGCCGCCGGACGCCACGTGGACCACGCCCTGGTCCGCGCCGCCGCCGAACGACTGGCCGTCCCCGGCACCGCCTGGTACGAGGACTTCCCCTACCCGCTGCGCCGTCGCGACCACGACGGACTGGTGGCCCGCTGCGAACCGCTCACCCCCGCCGACCTCGAACGCTGGCTGGCGGGCGCGGAGCACTACACCAGCCAGGCCCTGGCCCTCTTCGGGGGGCCGGGCCGCCTGCGCGAGGCGCTCGGCGCCCGGGCCCGCGGCCACGGCGCCGCCGCCGGACACCCGTACGCCGACCGCTACTGGCAGCGGCCCGGGCCGACGGAGGCGGGCGGCGCGCGGCAGACCCCTCGGCCACCCGCCTGACCCGCTCGTCCGGACCACCGCGCCCGCCCAGCCAGCTGACCGCGAAAGGACCGAGACCCCATGCCGTCCACCACGCCACTTCCCCTGATCGGCAACGACCTCGTCATCAACGAGGACTCCTGCAACCTGAGTTGCACCTACTGCCTGACCGGGCAGAGCAACCTCAAGGAGGGCCACTCCCTCAAGCTCATCTTCGACCCGCCCAAGCGCGACGACTACTCGCCGACCACCGACCTCGGGCGGCGCATCAACACCGTGGCCGGCCGGCTGCACGGCCGCTTCGACCTGCCGCTGCTCAAGGTGACCGGCGGTGAGATCTTCCTGGTCCGCGGCATCATGGACTTCCTGGAGGAGCAGTCCGCCCACTACGAGGTCCTGGTCATCCAGACCAACGGCGTCCTGGTCAACGAGGAGCAGCTGGCACGGCTGCGCTCCTTCGGCAACGTCGTCCTCCAGATCTCGCTGGACAGCCACCTGTACACCGGCAACAGCTACCGGGTGCAGTCCGAGTCCCTGCACGCCAAGGTGCTCCGCACGATCGGCCGGATCCTGGAATCCGGCCTGCCGGTGGAGATCTACGGCGTCCTCAACGACCGCAGCATCACCGAGCTGTGCGAGTTCGCGGGCTGGCTCGGAGGCTTCGACAACCCGCCCACCTTCTTCCCGTTCCCGGTGCGCGGCCCGGACTCCGAGACCTTCAAGGTCCGGCCGGACCAGATCGGCCACATCGAGGAACTCGTCCGGCGCTACGACGAGTTCGCCCACATCCTGCCGCCGCGTCCGTACTTCGACCGGCTGCTCAGCTTCTACCGCGAGGGCAAGCGGACCTTCCGCTGCCACCTGCCCCGGCTGGTCGTCTCCACCTTCAGCGACGGGGTGGTCACCCCCTGCCCCAACATCTGGTTCTCCGACATGGGCAACGTGCTGTCCGACGAGGCCGAGGGCGTCCTCGACAAGCTCGGCTCCAGCGGCCTCTACCAGGCGCTGCTCGCCCCCCGGCCGCGGCTGAGCGCCTGCCACGGCTGCTTCACCCCGTGGGACACCCTGTCGATGTACTTCGAGAGCGAGATCACCCTCGACGAACTGTGCACCGCCCCCACCTACGCCCCGCCCCGGATCCGCGGCATGATCGAGCAGGCCAAGGCCGACTACCTGGCGGGCGCCGATGTCTGACGCCGCAGGGTCCGGCCCGCAGACGCTGCTCGGCGCCGTCGGCCGGCTCGACCCCGACCGGGAGGTGCTGCCGGGCCTGACCGCCGGCGCCCTCCTGGCCGCGGCCGGGGCCGCCGCGGACGCGCTCGCCGCCGAGGGCGTCGAGGGCGAGGCGGTGGTCCTGCGGCAGCCCAACGAACCCGCCTGGGTGACCGCCTTCCTGGCCCTGCTGGCGGCCGGCGCCCACCCGCTCCCGGTCGCCCCCGACACGCCGGACGCCGAGGTCGCCCGGCTGCTCGCCGCCGCCGGCGGCGGCCGGGTCCTGGACGCGGCCGGCCTGCGGCCGACCGGTACGCCCGGCCGGAAGTCCGGGGACGCCCCCGCGGTGCTGCTGCCCACCTCGGGGTCGACCGGTGCGCCCAAGCTGGTGCGGCGCTCCGAGGCGAGCTGGCTCTCCGAGGCCCGCCGCTACCGTGACGGGGTCGGCCTCACCGCGCGGGACACCCTGCTGCTGCCGGTCCCGCTCTCCCACGCGTACGCGCTCGGCTGGCTCTGCGGCGGCCTGCTCACCGGGGCGGCCCTGCGGCCCGTCCCGCCCACCGCGCTCGGCCGGGTGGGCCGTGAACTCGCGGACGGCGCAACCGTGGTGGCCCTGGTACCCGCCACCGCCCGGCTGCTCGCCACCCGCCGCCGGCTGAAGGCCCGGCGGGCCGCCCCGGAGGACCCGCCGCCCGCCCCGGCGCTGCGGATCGCCATGGTCGGCGCGGGCCCGGTCGACGCCGCGCTCGACGCCCTGTTCCGCGAGGCCTACGGGATCGGACTGGCCCGCAACTACGGTTCCACCGAGCTCGGTGCCGTCCTCGCCGGGCCGGCCGGGCTCGCCCCGCTCGACAGCGGCTCCCCGCTGCCCGGCGTCACCGTCCGGCTCGTCGACCGCGCCACCGGCGCCGAGACGCCGGACGGTCCGGGGCTGCTCCGGATCCGCACCGACGCGCTCGCCGACTGGCACGACACCGGTGACCTGGCCCGGCGCCAGGGGAACACCCTGCGCGTCCTCGGCCGCGAGGGCACCGCCGTGCGGCGCGGCGGACGCTGGGTGGCCCCGTTGGAGATCGAGGCGGTGCTCCGCGGCCACGACGGCGTACGGGAGGTCCGGGTCGGAGCGCGGCGCCGCGCCCACGAGGGCGAGGACGGCATCGTCGCCGAGATCGTGGTCGCCACCGGCGGGCCGGACGAGAAGGAGCTGCGCGCGTACGCCGAGCAGCACCTCGCCCCGTACAAGGTCCCCGACACCTTCCTCCTGCGGGCCGCGCTGCCGCGGACCGCCGCCGGGAAGGCCGCCGCCGCGCCCCGCTACCGGCTCACCCCGCGCGCGCTCGCCGCCGCCCGGGCCTACAAGGCCTCCGAACTGCTCTTCGCCCTGCACCGGTTGGGGCTGCTCGACGCGCTCTCCGACGGGACCGGGCTCGCCGAACTCAGTGCCGGGTCGGGCTGCGACCCGCGCGCCCTGGAACTGCTGCTGGACACCGCGACCGCGCTCGGACTGCTCGACGCCGGGCCCGCGACGGCGCCCGCCACCGGGCCCGCCGCGGACCCCGCCACCGGGCCGGACCCGGCCGGGCCGCGCGTCCGGGCCGCCGAGCTGATCGCCTTCGTGGAGCTGGAGGAACGCCTCTCCCGCGACCTCGTCACCCGCGAGACCCTGGCGGCCGTCGCCCGCGCCGGCCTCGCCGGGCGCGACTTCGACCGCCGCTCCGCCGCCGACCCGGCGCACACCGCGCTGGTCCGGGCCTACCAGGGCGCCATGGGCGGGCCGGCGGCCCACGCCCGCACCGCCCTCGGACTCCGGCTGCTCCGCCCGCGCCCCGGCGCGCGGCTGGTGGAGGTCACCGCCGGCGCGGGCCGCTACCTGGAGCGCCTGCTCGCCGCCGACCCCACCGCCACCGGCCACCTCTGGCAGGCGGGCCGGCTCGCAGGACCGCCCTCGCCGGCGGTCGTCGAGGCCGTCGAGGCGGGGCGGGTCACCGTCGGGCCGCATCCGCCGCGCGGCGGGGCGGACCTCTGCGTCGTCGCCAACGCCGTGCACGACCCCGCCTCGGGCGCGCGGCTCACCGAACTGCTGGAGACCCTGCGGCCCGGCGGGAGGCTGCTCGTCGACGACGTGTTCCTGCCGTCCGCCGGCGATCCCGCGACCGCCGCCGCGCCCGACCTGGCCGGCGGCGCCGAACTCGCCCTCGACTGGCTGACCCACGGCGGCACCGACTGGCCCACCCTCGACGCGCTCGCCGCCGGGCTGGCCGAAGCGGGCGCCGACGTCGTCCGCAGGCTGCCGTTCGAGGGCTCCCCCTGTCATCTCGTCATCGTGAAGGAGGCCGACTGATGGGCGAATCCTCCGCCCGCATCGCGGACAGCATGGGACAGCACGGCCGGGTGGTCGTGGTCTCCGGAGCCTCCGGGGACATCGGCCGGGTCGTGGCCCGCCACCTCGCCGACCTGGGGGCCACCGTGGTCGCCGGCTACCACCACGGCGAGGAGCGGGTGCAGAAGCTCGCCGCCGAGATCGCCGAGACCGGCGGCACGTTCGTCCCCGTCCAGGCCGACCTGGCCACCCCGGACGGCCCCGCCCGGCTGGCCGGCACCGCCCTCGACCGGTTCGGCCGGATCGACGGCCTGGTGGCCGCCGCCGGGCTGCGCACCCGCCGTCTCGCGATGGCCACCGACGCCGCCGCGCTGGAGACCCTGCTCCAGGTCAACCTGGCCGGTTCGATCAACCTCGCCAAGGCGTGCCTGCGGCCGATGATGCGGGCCCGGTACGGACGCATCGTGCTGTTCGGCTCCCGGGCCGGCACCAGCGGCCTGCCCGGCCACAGCGCCTACGCCGCCACCAAGGGGGCCCTCCAGCCGTGGGCCGCCTCGCTGGCCGGTGAGGTCGGCAAGCACGGCATCACCGTCAACGTGGTGGCACCGGGGGCGATCCGGGCCGAGGTCATGGACTTCTCGCCGGAGGAGCGCGACCTCGTCCTCAAGTTCATCGGCGCCGGCCGGCTCGGCGAGCCCGAGGAGGTCGCCGCCGCGGTGGCGTTCCTGCTCTCCCCGGGGGCCTCCTACGTCAGCGGCAACACCCTCGTGGTGGACGGCGGTGCGCGCTTTTGAGCACCGCCCCGGGCGCCGGCACCACTCCCGGCACCGGCGCCGCACCGCTGCGCACCGCCGTCCTGGGTGCCGGCTGGGTGGCCCGCGAGGTCTGGGTGCCGCTGCTGGAGGCGCACCCGGCGTTCGAGGTGGCCGCCGTGGTGGACGCCGACCCGGAGGCGGCCCGCGCGGTCGCCCCGGCCGGCCGCGCCGTGCCGGTCGCCGCACGGCCGGAGGAGCTGGCGGACGTCCCGCTGGACGCCGCCGTCGTGGCGCTGCCCAACCACCTTCACGTCCCGGCGGCCCGGGTGCTGCTGCGGCGCGGGGTCCCGGTGTTCGTGGAGAAGCCGGTCTGCCGGACGGGCGAGGAGGCCCGGGCGCTGCGCGCCGCGACCGCGCCCGGCGCGGGGGTGCACGCGTGGAGCGCGGCCCGCCACCGCGGCGACGTCCGGGCGCTGGCGGCCCTGCTGCCGGACCTCGGCGAGATCCGCGCTCTCGGCCTCAACTGGACCAGGGCGGCGGGGATCCCGCAGCGCGACGGCTGGTTCACCGACCGCCGGCTGGCCGGCGGGGGTGCGCTGCTCGACCTCGGCTGGCACCTGCTGGACGTCGGGTTCGACCTGCTCGGCTGGCCCGACGTCGCGCGGGCCCTGGGCAGCCTCTCCGGCGACTGGCTGGGGCGGGCCGAGGGAGCGGCCGACTGGAGCGCCCGCCCGGTCGCGCCCGGTGCCCCGTCCGGCCGGCCACCGGGAGCCCCCGCCGAGCGGGTCGAGGACACCGCCCGCGGCTTCCTGCTCACCACGACCGGCGTGGCGGTCACCGTGGAGTCCCGGTGGGCCTCGCACCAGCCGCTGGACAGCACCGTGATCACCGTGGAGGGCTCCGAGGGCGTCGCCGTGCTGCGCGGCACCTTCGGCTTCAGCCCGCACCGCCTCGGCCGCTCCTCGCTCACCGTGCTGCGGCGCGGCCGGGAGGAGAGCGTCCCGCTGCCCGAGGAGCCGGTCGGCGCCGAGTACGGGCGCCAGGTCGACGAACTCGCCCGGCGGCTCGTCCGGGCCCGCTCCGACGGCCCGGGACCGGGCCCCGGCCCCGGCCCCGGGTCGGTGGCGGGAACGGGGCGAGCCCCCGACTCGCTCGCCGAGATCGCCGTCCTCGCGTCCTGCGTCGACCGGCTGTACGCGTCGGCCGGCCGCCCCGCCCCCACCGACCGGGGACCCGCCGCCGACCCGGGACCCGCCACCGACCCGGGACCCGCCACCGCACCCCACCCCCGAACCGCCGACCTCCCGCACCGGAGCCGCTGATGAAAACCGCCTACTTCACCCACGTCTGGGGCCGTGAGAACCTCACCGTCCGGGACCGCTACGACGAGCTGTGGCGGGAGGTCGAGGCCGCCGACCGGCTGGGCTTCGACTACGCCTTCTCGGTGGAGCACCACTGCACCCCCCGGGAGAGCTGGATGTCCTCCCCGGTGGCGTTCGCCACCGGCGCCGCCCTGCGCACGGAGCGCATCCGGGTCGGGCCGATGGGCTGGGTGCCGCCGCTGCGCCACCCGCTGCACGTGGTCGAGGAGGTCGCCACCCTCGACCAACTCCTCGGGGGCCGGCTGGAGGTGGGGCTCGCCTCGGGCGTCAGCGACGAGCCGTTCCTGCCGTTCGGCGCCGACTTCGCCAGGCGCAAGGTGCTCAACCGCGAGTGCGCGGACCTGCTGCGCACCGCGTTCGCGGCCGAGGGGCCCTTCGACTTCGACGGTCCGGTGCACCGGATGCGCGACATCGAGCTGTCCTTCGGCGCCGTGCAGCGACCGCACCCGCCGATCTGGATCCCCACCGGCGACCGCGCGACGCTCCGCTACCTGGCGACGATCGGGGGCCACACCGCCTCGACGATGATCGTGCCGCGCGCGGCGACGGCCACGGTCTACCGCCACTTCGTCGACTGGTGGCGGGCGGGCGGCCGGACGGGGGAGCCGAACATCGGTTACTGGAGCCTGGTGCACGTGGCCGAGACCGACGCCGAGGCGGAGTCCCGGGCCGCGGACCAGGTCGTCGACGCCTTCGTCAACACCCTGCGCTACGGCTCGGTGAAGCGCTCCGGCACGCCGGCCGCGCCGGCCAGCAGGCTCAGCACCGCCGACATCCTGGCGGGCTGCCACGACTTCAAGTTCCTGCTGGACCAGAACCTCGTGTTCGTCGGCTCCCCGGAGACCGTGGCCGAGCGGATCCGGGCGGCGGCCCTGGAGGGCTGCTTCAACACGCTGTTCGGCGAGTTCGTGTTCGGTGACATCGCGGGCGCCGAGGCGATCCGGTCGATGGAGCTGTACGCGGAGGGCGTGCTGCCCCGGCTGGCGGACTTCTCCCCGTTCGCCGCGCAGGAGGCGGAGGCCGACGGGCCCGACGCGCCCGCCGGCGACCGGGCGGACGGCGGACCGCGGGAGCAGGGGCGGACGGCGGTCCCCGCCGCCGTCCCGGGCCCGTACAGCGCGGACGAACAGGACGAGGTCGCCGCGCGCCTCGAAGCCCTCGGCTACATCGACTGAACCCGAGCGACCCGACGATCCGAGCGACCCGGAGGAACCCCCGATGGCGACACCCGTCGGCAGCACGGCACGCGAACAGCACGTGCCGGAGCCCGCCGCCCTCGACGAGCTCGTCCGGCGGCTGCGGCAGGTGCCGGACCGGCAGCGGCGCTTCGCCGTCACCGCGACGGGCGCCCGCCGGCTGCACCGGATCCGGCCCGAGCTGCTCGCCGCCCTCACCACCGCCGGCGTCCCGTACGTCGGCGAGGGCGGCGACCGGCTCTACGACGGGTACGACCTCGGCAACACCGCCCTGCACCTCGGTCTGGTCTCGGTGCAGAGCCGCTCCATGCGGTCCTGGGCCAAGGCCCTGGAGACCGCGGCCCCGGCCGGCCCGGAAGGGAGCGGCCGGGGCTACCGGGTGGAGGTGGTCGCCGGGTGCCCGGCCCCCGGGCACCCGGGGCGGTGCGGGTACGGGGTGCTGACCGCCGCCGGGCGGCGGCGGGCCGAGGGCGGGCCGGTGGACGCCCGGCTGGCCGGGCTGCTCGTCCGGCCGGTCGCCTCCTGGCCCGAACTTCCTTCGAACATCAGGGAGTTGCTTGCCGAGGTGGAGGGCATCGGGTTCTTCCTGCTGCCCGAGGCGGTGCGCTGGGACCAGGAGTTCATGTGGCACACCCGGATGGCGGACTGCGGGGGTGCCGCCGCCTGGCTGGTCTCCGAGGGTGAACGGCGCGGGATGAGGACGCGGTTCTCCTTCGGGCTGCTGGTCGCCCAGCCCTACTCCACGCCGCACTGCTGGGCGGAGTTCCTGGTCGACGGCGTGTGGGTGCCGGTGGATCCGCTGCTCGTCCGGGCGCTGAACGACTGGGGCGGGCTGGACGCCCGGTCGTTCCCGCCCGACGGCCGGCCCGGCGCGCTCTTCCACCGGCTCTCCGACCGCTTCACCAAGGTGGTCAGCCACGCCGGCGTGTGGGCCCAGGTGTCGCTCCCCACCGAGCGGATCGAGGAGGGCGGTTGAACCGCCCGACCGGCCCTTGCAGGGGCGACAGTCGGTTTTCGGACATCTCCCCGCTACGGCCTGTGTCGTGGCCGTGACCACTCCGCGCACGGCCTAGGCTGGGCACTGACCCTGGAGCCGTGGGGCCCCAACTCTCTTTGGACGACGGAAGGATGGGGCATGACTCCGCAAGAGCTGTCCGACTTCGCGCTGGAACTCCCGGGCACCACCGACGACGAGGCGTTCGGCCCCGGCGCGACGGTGTTCAAGGTGGAGGGCAAGGTTTTCGCCATCCTCCAGGACGAGACGTCGGACCAGACGGCCCAGGTCACCCTCAAGTGCGAGCCGGACCTCGCGCTCCATCTGCGCGACCAGTACCCGGCCGTGGGACCCGGGTACCACGTCAACAAGCGCCACTGGAACACGGTCGTCCTCGACTCCACCGTCCCGGTCCCCGAAGTACGGGAGATGGTGGAGCACTCCTGGGACCGCGTCGTCGCGGGCATGCCCAAGGCGGCCCGCGACCGGCTCCGGCTGCAGCGCGGCTGAGGCCGGCCGGCGGTCCCGTTCCCGACCCGCACTGACCTGCACGAACCGAGCGAGAGAGAGCACTGCTCATGGCAGTCCCGAAGCTGACCCTGTTCGCGATCGTCGCTGACGACCTGGCCAAGTCCCTGGCGTTCTACCGCCGCCTCGGGCTCGACATCCCCGCCGAGGCGGACTCCGCGCCGCACGTCGAGGTGGTCCTCGACGGCGGTCTGAAGCTCGCCTGGGACTCGGTCGAGACCGTCCGCAGCTACGACGCGGAGTGGCAGGCGCCGACCGCCGGCAGCCACCGCTTCGCCGTCGCGTTCGAGTTCCCGGACGCGGCGTCCGTCGACGCCAAGTACAAGGAGCTGGTGGGCGCCGGTTACGTCGGCCACATCGAGCCCTGGGACGCGGTCTGGGGCCAGCACTACGCGATCGTCCTCGACCCGGACGGCAACGCCGTCGACCTGTACTCCGCGCTGTAGGACCGATCTCCCCACGGAGGCCCGGGTCGTGACACTGCTGGGGATCGACGTCGGCGGGACCAAGGTCGCCCTCGTGCTGGAACGCCCGGGCCTGCGCCGACCGGTGCACGCCCGCTTCGACTGGCCGCGCCAGGCCGACCGCCGGGCGGACCGCCCGGCCGACCTCCGGGTCGGCCGGGAGGCCGATCTGGCGGCGCTCGCCGCGGCGGTCGTCCGGATCACCGGCGCGGCCGGTCCGGGCGCCGTCCGGTCGGCCGGGCTCGCCCTGCCGGCCACCGTCCGGGACGGCCGGCTCACCTCCTGGCCCTCCCGGCCCTCCTGGGCCGGGCTGCGGCTGGACACGGTGCTGGAGCGGGTCCTGCCGGGCGTCCCGGTCCGGTACGAGGACGACGGCAACCTCGCCGCGCTCGCCGAGGCCGCCCGCGGCGGCGTCCGTGACCTGGCCTACCTGGGGCTGGGGACGGGCGTCGGCGGCGGGATCGTGCTCGGCGGCCGGCTGCACACCGGCCCGTACGGCGGCGCCGCCGAGGTCGGCCACCTGGTGGTCGACCCCGGCGGCGCCGGCTGCGTCTGCGGGCGGACCGGATGCCTCCAGGCCGTGGCCTCCGGCCCGGCGACGCTGGCCCGGGCCGCCGCGGCCCGGGGTGCGCCGGTCGGCCCGGAGGAGTTCCGGGCCGGGCTCGCGGAGGGCCGGGCCTGGGCGCTCGGACCGCTGCGGGAGACGGCGGCGGCGCTGGCCGTCGCGGTGGTCAACCTCGGGGAGCTGCTCCAGTGCGCCGAGGTGCGGCTGGGCGGCGGGTTCGGACACGGGGTCCCGGGGCTGGTCGGAGCGGTGCGGCGGGAGGTCCGCCGGCTGGCCCGGCCCGGGGTCGCCCCGCCGGCCGTCCGCCGGGCGCGCTGCGGGGCCCGGGCCTCGCTGCACGGGGCGCTGCTGCTGGCCCGCGGGGCGGCGGACGGCTGACCGGCGCCCCGGCCTCCGGAACCCCCGGGCACCCCGTCCGGTGCCGTCCCGCGGCCTTCCCGGGTCCTTTCCGGACCGGCCGTCCCGCGGCCTTCCCGGACCCGCCCCGAACACCCGAACACCCGAACGCCCCTCCCGGGAACGTCGGAGGGGCGTTCGGGTGTCCGCCGTCAGTGCGGCAGCCGCCCGCCGGGCAGCCCGAGCAGCTCCCGCAGCGCGGGCGCGACGTCGTAGATCGAGAGGCCGTCGGCCCGGCCCGGCGTGACACCGGGGGAGTCGAGGAGGAAGACCCCGGTGTCCCCGTGGTTGGCGTGGTCCGGGCCGGTGTCGTTCTCCGTGGTGTACAGCCCCTGGCCCATGCCGAGCGTGGCGAGTGCGCGCCACCGCAGGTTGCCCACGTAGACGAGCAGGTCGGGGGCGATGCCGTTGACCTCGGGGTAGAGCTGGTCGGGGCGCAGGGCCCGGGTGCCCATCGGCTGTCCGGCGTCGTCGGGCAGGAGCTCCAGGGCGGTCGCGATCCGGTCGAGGGTGTCCTGGTACTCGCCCGCGGGCACGGTGCCGTGCGGTTCGCGGCCCTCGACGTTGAGGAAGATCCGGCCGTAGTAGCCGCCCTCCGCCCAGGCGGTGGTGCGTTTCCAGTCGACGTCCGCCTTGGCCATCGGGGTGGGCCCGGCAGGCTCCGTGGCGAGGACGAGCAGACCCTCCTTGCGCAGCCACTCGTTGATGAACAGTCCGCCGACCATCGGCTGGGCGCCGTGGTCGGACACCACCAGGACGGTGGTGTTCTCGGGCAGGCAGGCCAGGAACTCGCCGATGTGCCGGTCCAGCGCCCGGTAGTAGTCGCGGAAGAGGTCGATGTAGGGATTGCCGGGCTCGTGCCGGGGGTGCTCGGGGTCGCAGTACTTCCAGAAGCCGTGGTGGAGCCGGTCCGGTCCCATGTCGACGAAGGAGAGGAACTCCCAGTCCTGGGTGGTGGCGAGGTGCCGGGCGACCTGGAAGCGCTGCTCGCTCAGGTCGAAGATCTGCTGGGAGACCCGGGCGAGTTCGGGCGAGCGGAAGTTCTCGACGTCGAGCGCGTACCCGCCGGTGAGCTTCTCGATCTCGTCGCGCAGTCCGGGCGGGGAGGTGTACTGGGCCCGCGTGGAGGGGGCGAGGAAGCAGGAGACCATGGCGCCCCGGATCGGGGTGGTCGGGTAGGTGCCGGGGACGCCCAGGACGACGCTGTCGCGGCCGGCGGCGGTCATCTCGTCCCAGATCCGGGGCGCCCGGATGCTGTGGGAGGTGGCGAAGGCGAGCGGGCCGTAGTCGTGGGCGGCGCGGTCGCGGAAGCCGTAGACGCCGAGTTCCCCCGGGGTGCGGCCGGACATCATGCAGGACCAGGCGGGCATGGTGATGGGCGGGTCGACGCTGCGCATGGGGCCCCACAGGGAGCGCCGGCGCAGCGCGGTCAGGACGGGCATGTCGTCGGCGAACCGGTCGAACAGCAACTGCGGGGTCGCCGAGTCGAGTCCGATCACGGCCACCCGGCCGGGGTGGGGCATCTGGTTCTCCCTCAGGGAGTCGGTCCGAGGACGGCCTGGGCCTTGTCGTCGGGGCGGTCGGCGGGGCTGTTGTCGGGGTGGCCGTAGGGGCGGTCGGCGGGCACCAGCAGGGTGAGCGAGCGGGCGGCGACGCGGTAGCCGAGCGCCCCCATGCCCATCACCACGCCGGCGGCCAGCGGCGCCGTCACCGAGGTGTGGCGGAAGCTCTCGCGGGCCCAGACGTTGGACAGGTGCACTTCGATCCAGGGCGGGCCGAAGTCGGCGAGCGCGTCGCGCAGGCCCCAGCCCGCGATCATCAGGGCGCCCGGGTTGACCACCGCGCCCGCCACGTCGCCGTGCCGTTGCAGGGCGTCGATCAGCTCGCCCTCCCCGTTGTGCTGCGCGGAGACGACCTTCCAGTCGCGGACGGCGGCCTCCTCGGCGACGGCGGCCTCGATCTCGGCGAGGGTGGTGGTGCCGTAGATCTCGGGTTGCCGGGTGCCGAGGGTGCCGAGGTTGGGGCCGTTGAGCAGCAGGATCCGGCTCACGGGCGCCCGCACCTCCCCCTCGTCCGGCGGCTTCGCCGGGTCACGTCGCCCGCGCCGTTCCGCCGGCGCCGAGGACGACGGCGCCGTCCAGCCCGAGCGGGTGGACCCCGACGGCGGCGAGCAGGGTCGGCGCGACGTCGAGCATGTCCAGCGAGGCGGGTCCGGTGCCGCCCGGGGCGGCGGGCGGCGGGGCGGCGCCGCGCCGGTAGAACAGGGCGTTGTCGCGGGTGTGGGTGCCGGTCAGGGTGTCGGTGCGCAGCGGCGCCCTGCCGCCCCAGGCGCCGCGCAGCTGCACGCCCCCGGCGGGCAGGGCGAGCAGGTCGGCGGCGTGGTCGAGCAGTGGGCCGTGGTAGAGCTCGGTGGGGCGGTGGACCGCGGCGACCAGGAGCGGGCCGTCCACGTCGGTGCCGACGCGGACGCCGTCGCCGCGCAGCCGCAGCAGCTCGTCGGCGATCTCGTCGGCGAGCGCGTCGGCCTCGGTGTCGGTCAGGCCGCCGCGCGGGAAGCGGTGCTTGCGGTGGAGGTAGATCCGGGCCGGGTCGAGGGCGAAGGCGTGGCTGCGGGTGTCGAGGTCGGCGAGCTTCGCGGTGGTGTCGAGGTCGGCGAGGTGGCCGGCCTCCCGCAGCCAGGCGTTGAGGTAGAACTGCCGGTCGACGGGGCCGAATCCGTGGTCGCTGACCAAGAAGAGCTCCTCGTCGGGGCGGCAGACGTCGGCCAGCCGGCCGGCGCAGTCGTCGACCAGGCGGTAGAAGTCGCGGACCGCGCCGTGCAGCGGGTCGGCGGGGTCGGCGACGGCGCGCCAGAGGAAGTGGTGGACCCGGTCGGTCTCGGTGAGGACCGCGATGCCGAGGTCCCACGGCTCCTGGGTGAGGACGTGCACCATGGCGTCGGTACGGGCCCTGAGGGCGCGTCCGGCGCGGGCCAGGAAGCCTGCCGGGTCGTCCGCGACGTCGCCCACCTCGACGTCCAGCTCGTAGGCGAAGCGCTTGAGCTCCGGGAGGAGGCGGCCGGGGGTGACGGCGTTCTCGATGCGCGGTGCGACGAAGCCGGAGACCACCACGCCGTCGACGGCGGGCGCCGGGTAGGTGCCCGGCACGTTGAGGCAGACGGTGCGGCGGCCGGCTGCGGAGGCGAGTGCCCAGAGGGCGGGTTCGCGCAGGTGCAGCAGGTTGGGGAAGCAGATCCGGTAGCCCTCGTCGGGGACGAGGTCGGTGAAGCCGAAGATGCCGTGCCGTGCCGGGTTGGTGCCGGTGAGGAAGGTGGCCCAGGAGGTGGAGCTGATCTCCGGGACGGGGGCCCGCAGCGGGGCGCAGTACCCCTCGGCGAGCAGGGCGCCGAGGCGGGGCATGACCCCGTCGGCGGCGAGCTCGGCGAGCAGGGTGCGGGGCATGCCGTCGAGCCCGATGACGAGGGCGCGCTCTGCCATGGCTGCCGTCTCCCCGGTTCAGGCGGCCGGGGTGCCGGTGCCGGCGCCGGTTCCGATGCCGGACGTCCGGCCGTGGACGTATTCCGCCAGGAGGTCGAGATCGTCGATCAGTCTGATCGAAAGGTCCTCGTCGGCGATCTCCACGCCGAACTCGCTTTCCACCCAGATGAGGAACTCGATGGTATTGATCGAATCGAGTCCGAGGGCCTCGACGAGTCCGCGGTCCGGTATCTCGGAGGGCGCGACGGACAGTTCGAGCGAGTCCACGAGAACCTTGCGCAGTCGGGCCTTGATCTCTTCCACGGCGGGGGTCCTTTCGGCGAAGGCGAGGAGGACGGCGGGAATGATCGCCGACGATCGTCGGCGTTTCCGATCGATCTTCGTGAACGACCGGGAGTGATCGGAATGTGCGCGGCCGGCCCCGGGGGCGGTCGGGTGGAGCAGGCCGGAGCGGCCTGCGGGCCGTGCGGGGCGAGGCTCCCGAGCATGGTTCATTTCCCGGCGGCGTACCACCTTACGGGAACGTATTTTTCGCGTCAGGCATGTGCTTCTGGCCATTTCCTGCTGTCCGGACGGCCTGAACGATCGGTCGCGAACGGAGCCCGGGGCGTTTCTGCGCAGCGACGTCCCGGTCGTCCGACACCGTGTCGGCGGGTGGCGGGAAAACGCCGGTGCCGATGGGCGTCGAACCCGGTCGGACGCTTGGTGTTGACGTGTTCGGGATGACCTGGCCATGATTTGCGTGGCTGAGCGAACGGTTGTCCACCCCCCTCCCTGCCGGCCATTTCTCACGGAGCAGTACGCCCGAGGCCGGCCGGTCCGAGGTTTTCGATCGGTGGCCCCGCCCACGTCCGAGCGGCAGTCCGGCGGGTCGCGTCACACCCGGTGTCCGGCGGCTCCGCCCGACGGACGGACCGGTTTGCAGCAGGGTCGCCCCCCGTGTGCGGCGGCCTGCCCCCATGCCGCACACGACCGAGAGGCCCGACCCATGTCATCCATTCCGGTCCAGTCGCCCCTGACGTTTCCCGCTTGGCCGCAGCACGGTGCCGAGGAGCGTGAGGGCCTTCTGCGCGTCCTGGAGCAGGAGGGCTGGTGGCGCAACGGGGGCAGTGAAGTCGACAGCTTCGAAAGGGAGTTCGCCGATCTGCACGGAGCCCACCGCGCCATCGCGACCACCAACGGCACGCACGCGCTGGAGCTGGCCCTGTCGGTGCTCGGCGTCGGGCCGGGCGACGAGGTGATCGTCCCGGCCTTCACGTTCATCGCCACCTCGCTGGCCGTCCAGCGGGTCGGCGCCGTGCCCGTCCCGTGCGACGTCCGGCCGGACACCTACAACCTGGACGTCGAGGCCGCCGCCCGGCTCGTCACCCCGCGGACCAAGGTGGTCATGCCGGTCCACATGGCCGGGCAACTGGCCGACATGGACGCACTGGCGGAACTCGCCGCCGCCACCGGCGTGGCGGTCCTCCAGGACGCGGCGCACGCGCACTCGGCCCGCTGGCGCGGCAGCCGGGTGGGCGAGCTCGGCTCGATCGCCGCGTTCAGCTTCCAGAACGGCAAGCTCATGACGGCCGGCGAGGGCGGCGCCGTGCTGCTGCCGGACGACGAGACCCACCGGGAGGCGTACCTGCGGCACGGCTGCGGGCGCCCCCCGGGCGACCGGCTCTACGCCCACCTCACCCAGGGCTCCAACTTCCGCATGAACGAGTTCTCCGCCACCGTGCTGCGCGGCCAGCTGTCGCGCCTGGAGGGGCAGGTGACCCTTCGGGAGGAGCGCTCGCGGCACCTGGCCGCCCTGCTCGGCGCAATCCCCGGGGTGGTGCCGCAGGACCGCGACGAGCGCTGCGACCGCATGGCGCACTACATGGCGATGGTCCGGCTCCCCGGCATCACGCGCGATCGCCGGCTCGCCGTGGTGGACGCGCTGCTCGAACACGGCGTGCCCGCGTTCGTGGCCTTCCCGCCGGTCTACCGCACCGCCGGCTACTTCCAGGGGCCGGCCGTCGGCGACGTCGACGAGATCGCCAAGCGCTGCCCGGTGTCCGAGGAGATCGGCTCCGACTGCCTCTGGCTGCACCACCGGGTGCTGCTCGCCGACACCCCCGTCCTCGACCGGCTCGCCGAGGTGTTCGCGGACGTCGTCGCCGCGAACTGATCCCGCCGCCGAGCCCACCGTCCGGACAGATCGGACCAACTCCCAAGGAAGCGGCAGTAGATGACGGTGCATCAGGCATTTTCCACCGTGGTGTTCGATCTGGACGGCGTGCTCATCGACAGTTTCGGCGTGATGCGCCAGGCGTTCGCCGCGGCCTACCGCGAGGTCGTGGGCGACGGGGAGCCGCCGTTCGACGAGTACTGCACCCACCAGGGGCGCTACTTCCCGGACATCATGCGGCTGATGGGACTGCCCGAAGGGATGGAGCGGCCCTTCGTCGAGGCCAGCCACCGGCTGATCCACGAGGTGGAGGTGTACCCGGACGTGCCGCTGGTGCTCAAGCGGCTCCGGGAGTCGGAGGTCCGGACCGCGATCGCCACCGGCAAGTCCGGCGACCGGGCGCGGACCGTCCTGGAGGTGGTCGGACTGCTGCCGCTGCTGGACACCGTCGTCGGCAGTGACGAGGTGGACCGGCCCAAGCCGGCCCCGGACATCGTCCGGGAGGCACTGCGCCGGCTCGCGAGCGAGCCCGGCGACGCCGTCATGGTGGGCGACGCGGTGATCGACATCCAGAGCGGGAGGTCCGCCGGGACCGCCACCGCGGCAGCCCTCTGGGGCGAGACCGCCACCGATCAACTCATCGACGAGAAGCCCGACTTCGTGCTCGCCAGGCCGACGGACCTGCTCGCCCTGGTGCAGGGGGGTGTCCGGTGAGCGCCGGGGCGGCGCAGGCGCCGCGCTGGAGCGTCGCGGCCCCGCAGGGCGCCGGTCTCGAACTGGCCGGCCTGGGCGGGTCCGCAGCCTGGCGGACCGTCGTCGAGACCGCCGCGCTGGCCCGGGACTGCGGCTACCACGCCCTCTGGCTGGAGGACCGCACCGACACCCTGCCGCGCCGCGAGGCACAGCCGGTGGTCGAGGCCTGGACCGCCCTCGGCGCGCTCGCCGCGACCCTGCCCGGCATCCGGCTCGGCCTGCTGGCCGCGGGCCCGCCGCACCGCAACGCGGTGGTCCTCGCCAAACAGGCCGCCTGCGCCGACGTCATCTCCGGGGGGCGGCTGTCGCTCGCTCTGACCACCGCCGGACCCCTCCCCGAGCACGTCGCGGCCGGCACCGTGCCCGGCACCGCCCTGGCCGCGGCCGATCCCGCGGCCGACCGCGTGGCGCACCCCGGGACCGACCTCGCGGCTGATCCCGCGCCCGTGCTCGCCGAGACCATCGAGGCCCTGCGGGCCCTGTGGTCCGGCACCCGGACCGACGCGCCCGGCCCCGCCGTCCCGCTCGCCGGTGCGCACGCGGTACCGGTCCCGGTCCAGCCGCGGCTCCCGCTGGCCGTCCGGGTGGACGCCGCCGCACCGGACGCGGCCGCCCGGCTGCCGGAGGCCGCGGTCCGCGAGTGCGCCGCCGTCCAGTGGCAGGGCGAACCCGAGCAGGTCGCCGCCGCGATCCGGGCCTTCGGCCGCCGCCGGGAGGAGCTCGGCCTGGCCCCGGAACAGGTCCGGCACGCGCTGGTCGCCGAGGGCCGGGTCTTCGACGACCGGGTGGCGCGCGACCGCTGGCTCTCCACCCCGCACGTCGTGGTGTTCTGGAGCCACCACCCCGATCTGCTCGCCCGCCGCAGCCTGTACGGGACACCGGACCAGCTGGTCGAGCGGGCCGCCCGGTACACCGAGGCCGGGGTGGGCGAGTTCCTGCTCTGGTTCCGCGACTACCCCGCGACGGAGAGCCTGCGCAGGTTCGCCGCGGAGGTCGCCCCCCGGGTGCCCGCGCCGCCCGCACCGGTCCCCGTCCCCGTCCGCGTCCCCGTCCCCGTCCGCGAGGGGTGACCGATGCCGACCGCCGCCCCCGCCCTGCTCACCCCGGACTGGCTCGCCGCCGCCGGCCGGCTCGCCGCCCCCGACCCGGCCCCGCGCAGCACGGTCGCCCTGCGCCTGGCGATCACCGACCCGCCGCCCGGCACCGCCCCGGCGGCCGACCTCCTGGTGGACCTCGCCGGCGGACGGCTCGCGGTGACCGCGGCGGCCGGCGATCCGCCCGGACTCCTGCTCACCCTGCCCTACGCCGCCGCCCACACCCTGCTGCTCGGCCCGGCCCGGGCCCGCGCGGAGATCCTGGAACGCGGCGACGTCACCGTCCTCGGCAACTTCAGCCTGCTGTTCTTCGTCGACGCCGCGCTGCAGCGCGACCGGGCCGGCCAGGTCGCAGCCCTGCGGGCCGGCACCGCCGCACTGCCGCCGGGCGCCGCCCCCGCCGCCGGTCCGGAACCCGTCCCGGTGGGCACCGCCGACCCCGCCCCGGCCGACGTCGACGCCGTCGCCCGGGCCGCCGACGTCCTCCCGCGCACCCTGCGCGAACTGGGCCGCGAGGTCGGCACCTCGACGCCCGGCGCGCAGTTCTACGCCTCGCTGCACGGCAAGCCGCTGGCCGACGTCGGACTCGGCCTGGCCCGCCCCGGGGTCGCCATGTCGGCCGGCTCGGCGCCGCTCTGGTACTGCTGCGCCAAGCCGCTGCTCTCGGTCGCGCTCGGCCGGCTCTGGGAGGCGGGCGACTTCGACCCCCACCTCCCGGTGGCCCACTACCTGCCCGAGTTCGGGACCGCCGGCAAGTCCGCGATCACCTCGATGGACCTGCTCACCCACACCGGCCCGGTGCCCACCGGCGCGGACCCGCTGCACGGCGTGGTCACCGGCCCGGACGACGAGCGGCTCCGCCGCGCCCTCGCCACCGTCGTGGAACCCGGCCCCGCCGGCGCCGGTCCCGGCATCAACTACAGCCAGTGGTGGGCCTGGTACGTGCTGGCCCGGCTGCTGCCCGCCATCGACGGGCGGGACTACCCGGCGTACGTCGAACAGGAGATCCTGCGCCCCTGCGGGATGGACCGCACCAGGGTCCACCTCTCCCCGGAGGACTACGACGCGTACGGCGACCGGCTGCCGCTGATCCACGTCAGCAACCTCGGCGACACCCCGCAGCCCACGTACTTCTGGTCGACCCGCGGTGCCACCACCCGTTGCGTGCCCGGGGTGAACACCCGCGGCCCGCTGGGCGATCTCGGGCTGCTGCTGGAGATGCTGCTGGCCGGCGGTGCCGCGCCCGGCGGCCGGATCCTCGCGCCGACCACGGTGGCCGCGCTGACCGCCCGCCACCGCACCGGGCTGCACGACCGCTACGGCAACGCCGACTGGGGCTTCGGCCTGCGGCTCGAATGCCGCACCCTCGGTCCCGCGTACACCAGCTTCGGCACCCACGCCTCGCCCCGCTCCTTCGGCCACGACGGGCTGTGGACCGCCGTCGCGTTCGCCGACCCGGACGCCGGCCTGGTGCTGGCCGTCCACCTGAACGGCAAGGTCGAGCACGAGCGGCACCGCGAACGCATCGTCCGGATCGCCGACGCGGTCTACCAGGATCTCGGGCTCACCTGACGCCCCGCCCCGCCCCCGACGCCCCGCCCCCGACGCCCTGCACCCGACGCTCCGCCCCCGCTCTCCCGTCCCGGCCCCGCACTCCGGCCGGCCCCCAGCCAGGAAGGCGCCCGATGGCACAGCAGCCCGCGCTCCCGTTCCTCCCCGACCCCGCCGAGGTGGGCAGGCTCTACGACCGCTACACCGACCTGGGCAGCGCCACCCTGGGCGAGAGCCTGCACTTCGGCTACTGGGACTCCCCGGACAGCCTCGTCCCGCTCGCCGAGGCGACCGACCGGCTGACCGACCTCATGACCGACCGGCTGAACATCGGCCACGGCTCCCGCGTCCTCGACCTCGGCTGCGGCACCGGCGCGCCCGGCAACAGGATCGCCCTGCGCACCGGCGCCCAGGTGACCGGCATCTCGGTGAGCGGACGCCAGGTCGAGCGGGCCAACGCCCTGGCCGACAGGCTCGGCCTGGCCGACCGGGCCCGCTTCGAACACGCCGATGCGACGGACCTGCCGTTCGCCGAGGCCTCCTTCGACGCCGTGATCGCCCTGGAGTCGATCATCCACATGCCGGACCGCGCCCATGTGCTGGGGCAGGTGGCCCGGGTGCTGCGCCCGGGCGGGCGCCTGGTGCTCACCGACTTCTTCGAGCGGGAGCCGATCCCGGAGAACGGCCGGGCCGCCGTGGACCGGTACCTGCGGGAGTTCCTGATGACGATGATCCAGGCCGAGGACTACCCGCCGATGCTGCGCCGGGCCGGCTTCCGGTTCGAGGAGCTGACCGACATCAGCGAGCCCACCCTGCGCCGCACCTTCGTCGAGCTGTCCGAGCGGATCAGCGGCGCGGCCACCGACCTGTCCGCCGCCCACGGCCCGGAACTGGTCGACCGGTTCAACCCGCGCGACATGATCGACGTGGCCGGGTTCGGCCACCTCCTCGTGGTCGCGACCCGGACGGAGAAGTGAGCCGGCGATGACCACCGACCCCCGCGCCGACGACGACCTCGGCACCTTCTACGACCGGGTCAACGACGCCATGGCCGACGCCATGGGCGGCTACCTGCACGGCGGTTACTGGGACGGCCCGGTCGACCCCGAAGAGGTCGAACGGGCCGCCGACCGGCTGACCGACTTCGTCTCCGACCGCCTCCTCCTCGCCCCCGGTCAGCGCGTGCTGGACATCGGCTCCGGCAACGGCAAGGCCACCGCCCGGATCGCCCGCCGCCACGGCGTGCGCGTCACCGGCATCACGCTCAGCCCGCGCCAGGTCCGCCAGTCGACCGAGCTGGCCGCCGAGCTGGCGCTGTCCGACACGGTGGACTTCGAGGTCCACGACATGCTCGGACTCTCCTTCCCGGACGCCGCGTTCGACGCGGCCTACGCGATCGAGTCGATCTGCCACGCCGAGGACCGCACCGGGGCCTTCAGCGGGCTCGCCCGGGTGCTGCGCCCCGGCGCCCTGCTGGTGGCGACCGACTTCGTGCTGCTGCGCCCGCTGGAGACCGACGAGCACCGCAGGCTGGTGGACGGCGCCATGAAGAACTACCAGCAGGGTCCGATGCTCACCCAGGAGCAGTACGAGTCCTGTGTGCGGGACGCCGGCCTGGAGGTCGTGGACTTCACCGACATCGGCGAGTACGTCCGGCCGTCCTACCAGGTGGTCGGGCACAACCTCCTCCGCGGCGGGGAGAAGCTGCGGGATCAGGTCACCGAGGAGGAGTTCCGTTACATGGTCGAGGACCTCGCCGGTTTCGGCGACATCACCGAGCTCGGCTACGCCGTGGTCACCGTCCGGAAGCCGTCCGGCACCGCCGCCCGGCAAGGGGGCTGAGCCGATGTCGTCCACCGCGACCAGGCCCGGCGCCGCCGCCGCCGACTGGACGGCGGCCACCGCGCCGGGTGCGCTGCCGCTGCTGGGCCACCTGGTGCCGCTGCGCCGCCGGCCGCTGGAGTTCCTGACCGGGCTGCCCCGCCACGGCGACGTGGTCGAACTGAGGATGGGCCGCCGGACCGTCCACATGGTCTGCCACCCCGAGCTCGTCGGCCAGGTGCTCAAGGACCCGCGGACCTTCGACCGCGGCGGGCCGTTCTACGAGAAGACCAAGCTGCTGATGGGCAACAGCCTCGGCAACTGCCCCTACGCCGACCACCGGCGGCAGCGGCTGCTGGTCCAGCCGTCGTTCCGGCGGGAGCGGATCGCCACCTACCCGCAGGTGATGCGGGAGGAGATGGCCGCCGAGACGGCCGGCTGGCGCCCCGGCGGCACCATCGAGGCCAACGACCGGATGCACGCCGTGACGGCCCGGATCGGCGCGCGGGTGCTGCTCTCGACCGAGATCGGGACCGATCACGTGGACCGGATCCTGCGCTGCCTGCCGATCGTGCTCAAGGGCATGTACAAGCGGATGGTCGCCCCGGTCGGTCTGGTGTACCGGGTGCCCGGGCCCGAGTCGCGGCGCTTCGAGGGCGCCCTGGCGGACCTCCGGGAGCTGATCGACTCGATCATCCGGAACTACCGGGGAGCCGACCAGGACCACGGCGACCTGTTGTCCGGCCTGCTCGGCGCGCGCGACGAGGACGGCCGGGGACTCTCCGACCAGGAGATCCACGACCAGGTGATGAACTTCCTCACCGCGTCCACCGAGACCACCGCGACCGCCCTCGCCTGGGCGCTCCAACTGCTCGGCCGGCACCCCGAGTACGAGCGCCGGCTCCAGGAGGAGGCGGACGCCTTCGCCGCGTCGGGCGGAGCCGACGCGCACGGCCGGGACGGGCTGGACTACACCCGCCAGGTGGTGAACGAGGTGCTCCGGCTCTACCCGCCGGGGTGGCTGGTCACCCGGGTCGTCACCGCCGACACCGAACTGGGCGGCGTCCGGCTGCCGGTGGGCTCGGTCGTCTTCTACAGCTCGTACGCGCTGCACCGCAACGGCGAGCTCTTCCCGGACCCGGAGCGCTTCGACCCGGACCGCTGGTCGCCCGAGCGGGTGGGCGACGTGCCGCGCGGCGCGATGATCCCGTTCGGCGCGGGCAGCCGCAAGTGCATCGGCGACGACTTCGCGATGATGGAGACCACGCTGGCGCTCGCCACGATCGCCGCGCGCTGGCGGCTGCGGCCCACGTCGGACACGCCCGTCCACCCCAAGCCGCGGGCTCTGGTGGGCATGGGCGAGCTGCCGATGGTGACCGAACTGCGCTGACCGGGCTGTGGCGGGCCGGCTGCGGCGGGGGGGCGCGGGCGGCCCCCCCCGCCCCCCCCCCCGCGCCACGCAACCGCGGGTACTACCAGGCCCCCCCCCCCCCCAACAGGCGCCACGAGGGGGGC
>NZ_JBHXDN010000006.1:68461-211937 GCF_042726075.1 Kitasatospora sp. NPDC127035
GGGGCGTGGGCCGTTTGCTTTGGTTCCCCCACGTGCGCTCCGGGGGTTGGGGCGGGCCGGCGGCGGGGTCCGCGGTGTACCCCCCCCCCCCCCGCCGCCTCCTCACCGGTCCAGCAGGTACTCCACGGCGACCCGCACGACCAGCAGGTCCTCCTCGGCGGGCAGCAGCTCGCCGAGGAATTCCGCGTGCGACTTCCCGGTGTACCGGCGCGACATCTCGTCCATCAGCCCGTCGTGCAGCTTCACCGGCTCGATCGACGCCGTCCCGCGCACCGCCAGGTAGGTGTACGGGGCGTCGGCCGGGTGCAGCAGCACCGAGATCCGCGGATCGCGCCGCAGGTTGCGCTCCTTGTGGCTGCCCCGCTCGATCCCGAAGAGCAGGTCGGTGCCGTCGTGGCCGACCCAGACGACGGACTGGTGCACCGTGCCGTCCGCGCGGAGGGTCGCCACCACGGCGAACACCGGCGCCGCCAGCACGGCCCTGGCGTGTTCGGTCAACGGGACGCGGGCCATCACGCCTCCCGCCGGGGAGCGGTGCGCCGACGGCGCAGCGAGGGGTCGGTCAGCGACTGCGGCACCCAGTGGTGGTCGGCGCGGTTGAGGTCGACGCCGGGCGGCACGATCGCGTCGATCCGGTCGAGCACCCCGTCGTCGAGTTCCACCCCGGCCGCGCCCAGCAGGTCGGTCAACTGCCCCGGCGTGCGCGGGCCGAGGAGGACGGAGGTGACGGCGGGATGGGACTGGACGAAGGCCAGCGCGAGGTGCGCCGGCGACAGCCCCGCGTCGGCGGCCACCTTGCGCAGCTCGGCCACCGCCTTCGCCTTGGCGGCGTTCTCCGGGACGGAGAGGTCGAACTTGCGCTGTTCCAGCACGGCCCGCCCGACGCCCGGCCGGATCTCCCGGCCGGTGAGCCAGCCCGCCCCCAGGGGCCCCCAGGGCAGGACGCCCATGCCGTGCCGCTGTGCGGTCGGCAGGACGTGGGTCTCCGCGGAGCGGGCGAGGGCGGAGTACTGCGGCTGCTCGCTGCGGAACCGGACGTGTCCGCGCCGTTCGGAGACCCACTGGGCCTCGACGATCTGGTCCGCAGGGAAGTTGGAGGTGCCGACCGCGCGGACCTTGCCGGAGCGGACGAGGTCGGAGAGCGCGGAGAGCGTCTCGTCGATGTCGGTGTCCGGGTCGATCCGGTGCACCTGGTAGAGGTCGATGTGGTCGGTGTCGAGGCGGCGCAGCGATCCCTCCACCGCCCGCGTGATCCAGCGCCGGGAGTTCCCGCGGTGGTTGGCGTCCGGGCCCATCGGGCTGTGGAACTTGGTGGCGAGGACGACGTCGTCCCGGCGGCCCCGGATCGCCCGGCCGACGATCCGCTCCGATCCGCCGTCGCCGTAGATGTCGGCGGTGTCCACGAGGTTGATGCCCGCGTCCAGGGCCAGCCGGATCGTCCGGACGCCCTCCTCCTCGTCGGTGTTGCCCCAGGAGCCGAACATCATGGCCCCGAGGGCGAATTCGCTGACCGATATGCCGGTGCCGCCCAGAATCCTGTGTCTCATGCGACGTGTGCCCTCCGTCGTCGGACCGGTCGGATGAACGGTTCCACTCTGACCCAGCGGCCACGGGCACGCCAGGGGACGTGTGCGAGATGTCCGTTTTCTCTCCAGGTCGGCTGGTATGGTACTTCTCGCCCGATGACTGACGCTCCGTCAGTACCCTTTCTGCACAACCTCGGGAGGCCCCGCGTGCGTACCGTCCTCGAACGCGCCGAATGGTTCGTCTGGCTCTCCGCCCGTCCGCTGGAGCAGCACCGCTTCGCCCACCACTTCCTCGGCGGCGGCGCCGACGCCGTGGAGACCGCGCTCGCCGCCTACGTCCGCCCCGACGGCGGCTACGCGTACGCGCTGGAGGCGGACGTGCGCGGGCCGTCCTCGCAGCCGCTGGCCGCGGCCGCGGCGCTCAACGTCCTGGACGAGATCGGCCGGTGCGACGCCGCCCGCACGGCTCGGCTCCGCAGTCACCTGCCGAGTCTGACCTCGCCCGACGGGGGCCTGCCGACGCTCCATCCCGGCATCGCCGGCTACCCGTCCTCGGCCGTCCTCACGGTGCGGCCGAACCCGCCCGGCAGCCTGCTGGCCACCGGGGTGATCGTCGGCCGGCTGCACCGCAACGGCATCGAGGACCCGTGGCTGGACGCCGCGACCGAGTTCTGCTGGCAGGCCGTCGACGGTCTGACCTCCTCCCACCCGTACGAGGTGGAGGCCGCCCTCGCCTTCCTGGACGGCGTTCCGGACCGGGGGCGGGCCGCCAAGTCCGCCCAGCGGCTCGGCGAACTCGTCCGCGACCAGCGGCTGGTGGTGACCGACCCGGCGCGGGCCGAGGAGTTTCCGGTCCACCCCGCGTACGCGGCGGGGGAGTACCACTACGTCACCGACGTCCTGCGGAGCCCCCGTTCGCTCGCCCGGGAGTGGTTCACCGAGCGGGAGGTGGCGCGTTGCCTGGACCACCTGGCCGCCGTGCAGCAGGAGGACGGCGGCTGGCCCGTGCTGTGGCGGCTCTGGGCCCCGGGCTCGGCGGCCGAGTGGCGCCCGATCGTCACCCTGGACGCCCTGCGCACCCTGCGGGCCCACGGCCGGCTCTGACCGTTCCCGCCGGACGGACCCCGGACCCGGACCCCGGATCTCGGATCCCTGATCCCGGACGCCGCCGGGTCCGCCGGTGTCCGGGGTCCGCCGGTCCGCCGGCGCCTAGGGTCCGTCGGGCGCGGCCGGGCGGCTCCCCTCCGGCTCGCGCTCCATCGCGTCCAGGGTGCGGGCCACCACCTGCTCGGGCACGTCCGGCACCAGCTCGACACCGCGCGGCCCGTCCAGCACGAACGCGAGCCCCGTGCCCGACAGGGCCTTCTTGTCCTGCCGCATGAGGGCGATCAGGGCCGCCGTTTCCACTCCGGCCGGCAGCCGCTCGCGCAGCCCGTACGCGCGCACCGTCGCCAGGTGCTCGGCCACCCGCTCCGGGCCGATCCGGCCCAGCGCACCGGCCAGCCGCCCGGCGAACACCGTGCCGATCGCGACGCCCTCGCCGTGCCGCAACGCGAAGTCGGTGGCCCGTTCCAGGGCGTGGCCCAGGGTGTGTCCGTAGTTGAGGATGTGCCGCAGCCCGCCGTCCCGTTCGTCGGCGGCCACCACCGAGGCCTTCAGGGCGACGCTCGCGGCGATCTGCTCGTGGACGGGCAGCCCGCGCAGGTCGCCGGCGCCGATGAAGTGGCAGCGGGCGATCTCGCCGTACCCGTTCGCCCACTCCACCGGCGGGAGGGTGCGCAGGTGGTCGGTGTCGCACAGCACGGCCCGGGGCTGCCAGTAGGCGCCGACCAGGTTCTTCGCCTCGGGCAGGTTGACCGCGGTCTTCCCGCCGACCGCCGCGTCCACCTGCGCCAGCAGGGTGGTCGGCAGATGGATCACGGCCACCCCGCGGTGGTACAGCGCCGCGGCCAGGCCGACCGCGTCGGTCGTGGTGCCGCCCCCGCAGGAGACCACCACGTCGTGGCGGGTCAGGCCGTATCCGGCGAAGGCCCGGCAGAGCTCCTCCACCGTGGCCAGGGTCTTGCGGTGCTCGCCGTCCTGGGCCGGGACGAGCAGGGACGGCACGCCCGGGTCCGGGACTTCCTCCGGCGGGCGGGCCGACACCACCACGGCCCGGGCCGCGCCGGTGGCGGCCACGACGGAGGGGAGCAGGTGCCGGACCCCGGGGCCGATGTGCACGGGGTAGGAGCGGTCACCCAGCCGTACGTCGATCCGTCGAGGAGTCGTCATGTCCACAGGGTGCCGACTCCGGATGCCCGTGAACAGAGCGCCTCCCGGGTGCCTCCCGGGTGCCTCCCGGGCCCCTTCCGAGCCCCTCGCCCGACCGTCCGCGCTCGGGAGGCGGGGCCGCACGGCCTGTGTTTGTGTGGGGGCGCAGCCCGCTCGGGAGAGGTGAACCACCGTGACCATGCCGCCGTTCGGATCGAACGACCCGTTCTCCGACCTGCTCAGCCGGTTCTTCGGCATGAGCCCGATGGCGTCCCCACCCAACGTGCAGCGGGTGCCGATCGGTCGGCTGCTCAGCGAGTCGGCGCAGGAGCTGCTCGGCCTGGCCGCGCAGCGTGCCGCCGAGGACGGGAGCAGCGATCTCGACACCGCGCACCTGGTGTGGGCATCCACCCGGGTGGATCCGTCGCGCCGGATGCTGGAGCGGGCCGGGATCGACCCGGACCGGCTGGCCGGCGACCTGGCGGAGGCGCTGCCGGTCGGCGCGGAGACGCCCACCGGGGACGGCCGGCCCGCGTTGACGCCGGCCGCCAAGCGGGCGCTGCTCGCCGCGCACGCCCGTTCGCAGGCGGCGGGTGCCTCGTACATCGGGCCCGAGCACATCCTCGGGGCGCTGCTGGAGGAGGACCGGTCGGGCGCGGGGGCGGCCCTGCGGAACGTGGCCCCGTCGCGGGAGGCGCTGCGCACGGTGCTGGACGGCCGCAGCTCCGGTGGCGAGCGCAGCTCCGGCGGTGCGCAGCCGAGCCGGACGCCCACCCTGGACGAGTACGGCCAGGACCTCACCGAGGAGGCGCGGGCGGGCCGGCTGGACGCGGTGGTCGGCCGGGCCGAGGAGATCGAGCAGACCGTCGAGATCCTGTCCCGCCGGACCAAGAACAATCCGGTGCTGATCGGCGAGCCGGGCGTCGGCAAGACGGCGATCGTGGAGGGGCTGGCGCAGCGGATCGTCTCCGGTGACGTGCCGCAGAGCCTGAAGGAGAAGCGGGTCGTCACCCTGGACCTCACCGGGCTGGTGGCCGGCTCCAAGTACCGCGGCGAGTTCGAGGAACGGCTGAAGAGCGTGATCGACGAGGTCACGGCGGCCGAGCAGAGCGTGATCCTGTTCCTCGACGAGCTGCACACGGTGGTCGGGGCGGGCTCCGGCGGCGAGGGTTCGATGGACGCGGGCAACATCCTCAAGCCGGCCCTGGCCCGCGGCGAGCTGAGCGTGGTCGGCGCCACCACCCTGGACGAGTACCGCCGGCACATCGAGAAGGACGCCGCCCTGGAGCGCCGCTTCCAGCCGGTGCTGGTGCCCGAGCCGACCGTCGAGGAGACCGTCGAGATCCTGCGCGGCCTGCGCGACGCGTACGAGGCGCACCACCAAGTGCGCTTCACCGACGAGGCGTTGGACGCCGCCGCGACGCTCTCCGACCGCTACGTCAGCGACCGCTTCCTGCCGGACAAGGCGATCGACCTGCTGGACCAGGCGGGCGCGCGGGTCCGGCTGCGCAGCCTGAGCGGATCGACGACGGCGATGCCGGTGCAGGACCGGATCACCAAGCTGCGACGCGAGCTGGAGGAGGCGGTGGCGGACGAGGAGTTCGTCCGGGCCGCCAACCTGAAGGCCGAGCTGCGCCAGACCGAGGACGAGCTGGCCGCGCTCGCCGAGGACCGGGAGGAGGTCGTCGCCGTCACCGCCGAGGACATCGCGCAGGTGCTCTCCCGCCGTACCGGCATCCCGGTGGCCGAGTTGAACGCCACCGAGCGTGAGCGGCTCCTGCGGCTGGAGGAGCACCTGCACGAGAAGGTGATCGGGCAGGACCAGGCGGTCACGGCCGTCGCCCAGGCGGTGCGCCGCGGTCGGGCCGGAATGGGCGACCCGGACCGGCCGACCGGCTCGTTCCTCTTCCTCGGGCCGACCGGTGTCGGCAAGACCGAGCTGGCCAAGGCCCTGGCCGCGCTGCTCTTCGGCGACCCGGACCGGATGATCCGCTTCGACATGAGCGAGTTCCAGGAGAAGCACACGGTCTCCCGGCTGGTCGGCTCCCCGCCCGGGTACGTCGGCTACGACGAGGCGGGCCAGCTGACCGAGGCGGTGCGCCGCAAGCCGTACAGCGTGCTGCTCTTCGACGAGGTGGAGAAGGCCCACCCGGACGTCTTCAACCTGCTGCTCCAGGTCCTGGACGACGGACGGCTGACGGACGCGCAGGGCCGCACGGTCGACTTCCGCAACACCGTGGTGATCATGACCAGCAACATCGGGTCGCAGCGGATCCTCGACCACGCCGGCGACGTCGACGAGATCAAGGACGACCTGATGCGGGACCTGCGGACGCAGTTCCGGCCGGAGTTCCTCAACCGGATCGACGAGGTGATCGTCTTCCACGGGCTCACCCGCAAGGACCTGCTCCAGGTGGTGGGCCTGCTGCTGGACCGCAGCCGGCGCCGCCTGAAGGCGCAGGACGTCCGGCTGGAGGTGACGGACGACGCCAAGGAGTGGCTGGTGAACCGGGGTTACCAGCCGGAGTTCGGGGCCCGGCCGCTGCGCCGGACGATCCAGCACGAGCTGGACAACCGGATCTCCAACCTGCTGCTGGACGGCAGCGTGCAGGAGGGCGACACGCTGGTGGCGAAGGTGTCGGGCGGCGAACTGGTGGTGGTGACGGAACGGCCGGAGCCCTCGGCGACCTTCGCGGAGGCCGAGGAGAAGGCCGAGGAGAAGGCCGAGGGGAAGGCGCCGGAGTAAGGGCGGCAGGGTCGGGAGGCGGCGCGTCGGGAGTGACCGGCGCGCCGCCCGCGCGTTCAGGACTGCGGGAAGACCTCGCGCAGCAGCGGGTCCGGCAGGCCGCGCTTGCCCCACTCGCGCGGGTAGCCGAGCGAGACCTCCTCGAACCTGACGCCGTCGTAGCTGGTCCGCCGGGGGATGTGCAGGTGGCCGTAGATCATCGCGGCGGTGTTGAAGCGGCGGTGCCAGTCGGCGGTCAGCTCCGTGCCGCACCACTGGGCGAACTCGGGGTACCAGAGGATCTCGGTGGGTTCCCGGACCAGCGGGTAGTGGTTGACCAGGACGAGCGGCAGCTCCGGGTCGTGCCCGGCCAGCCGCTTCTCGGTGAGCCGGACGCGCTCGCGGCACCAGGAGTCGCGGTCCGGGAACGGGTCCGGGTGGAGGAACCGCTCGTCGGCGCAGACCACGCCGGACTCGTAGGCGGCGGCCAGCGACTCCTCCTTGGTCGTGGTGCCGGGGGCCCGGAAGGAGTAGTCGTACAGCACGAAGAGCGGCGCGACGGCGACCGGGCCGCCGGCGCCGGTCCAGACCGGGTACGGGTCCTCGGGGGTCACCACGCCGAGTTCGCGGCAGAGCCGGACCAGGTACTCGTACCGGGCGACGCCGCGTAGTTGGACCGGGTCGTTGGGGTGCGTCCACAGCTCGTGGTTGCCGGGCGCCCAGATCACCTTGGCGAAGCGCTCGGCGAGCAGGCCCAGCGCCCAGCGGATGGTGGTGGTGGACTCGGCGACGTCACCGGCGACGATCAGCCAGTCGTCGGGGGATTCCGGGCGTAGCTGCTCCACCAGGTCGCGGTTCTGCTGGTAGGAGACGTGCAGGTCGCTCACGGCGAGCAGGCGGCCGGCCCGCCCGGGCCCGGTGTCGCCGCGCCCGGCGGTGGTCCTGTCGGTCGCTCCGGTCACTTCGGTCACTTCAGCCCCCATGTCGTCACCCGGCCTCCGGCCAACAGTACGGGGGGCGGACGGGTGTGTGCCCGCAGAGTGGCCGGATCTCGACCACCGGAGGCGGGGACCGGACCCCGGAGGACCCCGGTCGGCGCCGGGTCGGACCCCGGAGGACCCCGGCCCGGCGCCGACCCGAGCCCGGTCGACCCCGGCCCGGCGCCGGAGGCCGAACCGCCGGAGCACGCCGTGGTCGGCCGACCCGGGGCGCGAGCCGGCGGGTTGCGGCCACGGCCCGGCTCCGGCCGCGGCTGATCAGCGTCGGCCGCCGGCACTGTCCGGTGGACGGCGCCGAGGCCAATAACCCTCAGGGGTAGGCGAGTTGACGCTACGGCCGTTCGGCCGGTGCGTCGGGGTCGGTCGGGGCGGCCGAAATCGTCGCCCCGGTCGGGGCGTCCGGATCCGGACGCGGCGCGACTCTTGACAACACGTCATGTCCGCGACAGCTTTGGTGCACCCCCACACCGAGAGGTCTCTCATGAAGAAGCCGCTCATAGGCACGCTCGCCACGCTCCTGTTCGCCGGGGCCACCGCCCTGGCCGGAGCCCCCGTGGCGACCGCCGCCCCCTCCGTGACCGCCCCGACCGTCGCGACCGCCGAAGCCGCGGCCCGGACCGTCGCGGCGGCGCCCGAGGGTCAACAGGCGCTCGCCGCGGTCACCTTCGCCGGTACCGTCGCGCTCAACAACTGTTCCGGCTCGCTCGTCCGGCTCCCCAACTCCACCGCCAACGACCCGGCCCTCGTGCTCTCCAACGGCCACTGCCTGGAGACCGGCATGCCCGGCCCCGGCCAGGTGGTCGTCAACCGGGCGTCCAGCCGCACCTTCACGCTGCTCAACGCGAGCGGCGGATCGCTCGGCACGCTCCGTGCCACCAAGATCGTGTACGGCGCCATGACCGACACCGACGTGTCGATCTACCAGCTGAACACCACCTACGCCGCGATCCAGTCGCAGTACCGGATCGCCCCGCTGACCGTCGCGGCCACCCACCCGGTC
Organism: Kitasatospora sp. NPDC127035; assembly: GCF_042726075.1. Lineage (NCBI taxonomy): Bacteria > Bacillati > Actinomycetota > Actinomycetes > Kitasatosporales > Streptomycetaceae > Kitasatospora > Kitasatospora sp. NPDC127035. The sequence continues at coordinate 76,961 of NZ_JBHXDN010000006.1, forward strand.
CAGGGCACCCCGATCAAGGTCGTCTCCGGGTACTGGAAGAAGATCTACTCCTGCTCCGTCGACGGGTTCGCCTACCGGCTGAAGGAAGCCGAGTGGACGTTCAAGGACTCCGTCCGCTACACGTCCAGCTGCAACGTCATCGGCGGCACCTCGGGCTCGCCGGTCGTCGACGCCAACGGCACCGTCGTCGCCGTCAACAACACGATCAACGAGTCCGGCCAGCGGTGCACCCTGAACAACCCCTGCGAGGTCGACCAGAACGGCGCGGTCACCGTCCGCCGGGGGATCGGCTACGCCCAGGAGACCTACACCATCCCGGCCTGCTTCGCCTCCGGGAACCGGCTCGACCTGACCCTGCCCGGCTGCACCCTGCCGCGCCCCTGACCAGCACGTTCACCCCGATGGGCCATCCGCGACCTGCGGGTGGCCCATTCGGCCGTCTACCGGACGGCCGGTCCGTACGGCAGCCGCCCGCCGGCTGTCGGAGAGTACGGACAGAGCATCGAACAGTTCCGTTGACCCGATGGAGAGTTGATGACCAAGAAGCTCAGAGGGCTGCTGGTGGCCGTCCTGCTGATACCGCTGTTCGGCCTCGGCCTGGCCACCCCGGCGCTCGCCGAGAGTGCCGCCGCGGGCGCGTCCTCCGTCGCCGACGACCCGTCGGCCGACATCAAGGACCGCCTGGCGGCGATCCGCGGACTGACCGTGACCGAGGAACGGCCCACCACCACCGGCCACCGCTACTTCCTGCTCACCTACACCCAGCCGATCGACCACGACCGCCCCTGGCTGGGCAGCTTCCAGCAGCGGCTGAGCGTGCTGCACCGCGGCTACGACCGCCCGACCGTCTACTTCACCAACGGCTACGCGCTGCGCACCACGCCCTCGCGCACCGAGCCGGCCCGGCTGGTCGACGGCAACCAGGTCTCCGTCGAGTACCGCTACTTCACGCCGTCCCGTCCCGTGCCCGCCGACTGGAGCAAGGCCGGCATCCGTCAGGGGGCCACGGACTCGCACCGGATCATCACCGCGCTGAAGCGGATCTACCAGGAGGAGTGGCTCTCCACCGGCGGTTCCAAGGGCGGCATGTCGTCGACCTACCACCGCCGCTTCTTCCCGGACGACGTGGCCGGCACCATCGCCTACGTCGCGCCGAACGAGGTCGACGACCGTGAGGACTCCGCCTACTCCCGGTTCTTCCGGAACGTCGGCACGCCCGAGTGCCGGGCCGCGCTGACCGCCGCCCAGCGCGAACTGCTGGTCCGCCGCGACCGGCTGTTCGCCCGCTACACCGCCGACAACGCCGCCGCCGGCTCCACCTTCACCACCACCGGCAGCGCCGACCGGGCGTACGAGTCCGGCGTGCTCGACACGGTCTGGGCGTTCTGGCAGTACAGCCTGGCCGCCGACTGCGCCAAGGTCCCGGCCGCCACCGCCACCGACGACGAGCTGTACGCCTGGTTCGACGCCCAGTCCGGCATCACCGGCAACAGCGACCAGTCGCTCGCCAACTACACGGCGTACTACTACCAGGCCGGCACCGAGCTGGGCGCGCCCAGCTTCGACGTGTCGCACCTGAAGGGCCTGCTGCACTACGACTACAAGGAGCTGTACTCGCCGCGCACCTACGTGCCGAAGAACATCGCGATGCGGTTCGACCCGTCCGCGATGCGCGACATCGACCGCTGGGTGCGGAACTCCGCCGAGCGGATCATCTACGTCTACGGCCAGAACGACCCGTGGGGTGCCGAGCCGTTCCGGCTGGGCCGGGGCAGCGAGGACAGCTACGTCTACACCGTGCCCGGCGGCAACCACGGCGCCAACATCGAGAAGCTGCCGGCCGCCGAGTCGGCGGCGGCCACCGCCAAGGTGCTGGAGTGGGCCGGACTCGGCGGGGACGCCGCGGCCCGTTCGCTGAGCGGGCAGTACCGCGTCCCGCCGATCGGCCCGCTCGACGAGGAGGGGCTGAAGCAGGACCGCGTCCGCCTGTAGGGCACGCGCCTGACCGCGTCCGCCTGTAGGGCGCGGTGGCCGAGCACCACCCCCGGGGCCGCGCGCCTCTCCCCGAAGCAGTGAATCGGTGCTTCAATTCTTTCATGGCCTACCGACGCACGCCCGCCGTACAAGCCCGCCTGGACGCCCAGCGCGAGGCGGTGCTCCAGGCCGCGGTCGGGCTGCTCGCCGAGCGCGGCTACGGCGGCTGCACCATGGCCGCGGTCGCGGACCGCGCCGGGATCGCCACCGGCTCGATGTACCAGCACTTCGCGAGCAAGGCCGAGCTCTCGGTCGAGCTGTTCCGCCGGGTCGTCACCCGGGAGGTGGCCGCCGTGCACGAGGCCGTCGCCCGGCACGACACCCCCCGGACGCGCATCGCGGCCGTGGTCGAGACCTTCGCCGCCCGCGCCCTGCGTGCGCCACGGCTCGCCCACGCGCTCCTGGTCGAGCCGGCCGACACCGTGGTGGACGCGGAACGCCTGGTGTTCCGGCGGGCCTTCCGCGACGTGATCGCCGCCGAGATCACCGCCGCCCTCGCCGCCGGCGACGTGCCCGGCCAGGACCCGGAACTGACCGCCGCCGCGATCGTCGGCGCGGTCGGCGAGGCGCTCGCAGGTCCGCTCGCGGCGGCCCGACCGCCGGACACCCGGACCGCCCCGCCCGAGGTGGTCCCCGCCCTGGTCTCCTTCACCCTGCGTGCCCTGGGAGGACGCGATGACAGCGACGCATGAGGTCACCAACCAGGTACCCCTGCCGTACGGACACGACACCGCGGCCGATCCGGCCCTGCTCGCCGCCCTGCACCGGGCCGGCGCGGGCTGGGCCGAGCCGGAGCTGCACGAACTCGGCCGGCTGGCCGGCTCCGAACAGGCCGCCGAGTGGGGCCGGCTGGCCAACGAGCACCCGCCGGTGCTCCGCACCCACGACCGTTTCGGCCACCGGATCGACGAGGTCGAGTTCCACCCGTCCTGGCACGAGCTGATGCGCACCGCCGTCGGCCACGGCCTGCACGCCGCGCCGTGGCGGGACGACCGGCCCGGCGCGCACGCCGCCCGCGCCGCCAAGTTCCTCGTCTGGGGCCAGGTCGAGGCCGGTCACACCTGCCCGGTCTCGATGACCTACGCCGCCGTGGCCGCCCTGCGCGCCGCCCCGGCGCTGGCCGCCGAGTTCGAGCCGCTGCTGACCTCCACCACGTACGACTTCGGGCTGCGGGCACCGCAGGGCAAGCGGGGCCTGATCGCCGGCATGTCGATGACCGAGAAGCAGGGCGGCTCGGACGTCCGCACCAACACCACGGCCGCCGCCCCGCGGCCGGACGGCAGCTACCGCCTCACCGGCCACAAGTGGTTCACCTCGGCGCCGATGTCCGACCTCTTCCTGACCCTCGCCCGGGCGCCCGGCGGGCTCAGCTGCTTCCTGCTGCCGCGGGTCCTGCCCGACGGCACCCGCAACCGGATCCACCTCCAGCGGCTCAAGGACAAGCTGGGCAACAAGTCCAACGCCTCCGCCGAGATCGAGTACGACGACGCGGTCGGGTGGCTGGTCGGCGAGGAGGGCCGGGGCGTCCCGACCATCATCGAGATGGTCAACATGACCCGCCTCGACTGCACCACCGGTGCCGCCTCCGGCATGCGGCTCGGCGCCACCCGGGCCGTCCACCACGCCCTGCACCGGCGGGCGTTCGGCAGGGCACTGGTCGACCAGCCGCTGATGCGCAACGTGCTCGCCGACCTCGTCGTCGAGTCCGAGGCGGCCACCACGGTGGCGATGCGCCTCGCCCAGGCCACCGACGCGGCGCTCGCCGGGGACACGGGCGAGGCGCTGGTCCGCCGGCTCGGCCTGGCGGTGGCCAAGTACTGGGTCTGCAAGCGCGGTCCGGCGCACGCCGCCGAGGCGCTGGAGTGCCTCGGCGGCAACGGCTACGTCGAGGAGTCCGGGATGCCCCGGCTCTACCGCGAGGCGCCGCTGGTCTCGATCTGGGAGGGATCCGGCAACGTCGCCGCCCTGGACGCGCTGCGCGCCATGGCCCGGCGCCCGGAGACCGTCGAGGCCCTCCTCGGCGAGCTGGACGCCGCCGCCGGCGCGGACCGCAGGCTGGACGCCGCCGTCGCCGGGCTGCGCAAGGAGCTGGCCGGCCCGGAGGACCCGGAGTTCGGCGCCCGCCGGCTGGTCGAGTCGATGGCACTGGCCTTCCAGGGTTCGCTCCTGGTCCGGTACGGGGACCGGGCGGTGGCCGACGCGTTCTGCGCCTCCCGTCTCGGCGGCGACCACGGAGCGGCCTTCGGCACGCTGCCGGCCGGCGTCGACGCGGGCGCGATCATCGACCGCGCCCGCCCGGTGCCGGCATGACGGGTCCGGCCGAGCAGGCCGAGCAGGCCGTGCAGGCCGCTCGGGAGGCCCGGGACGCCGAGACGGCCGGGGTCCGCGCCTTCTGGCAGGGCCTCGGCCTGCCCGGACTGATCGACGTGCACACGCACTTCATGCCGCAGAACGTCCTCGACAAGGTGTGGGCGTACTTCGACGCGGCCGGTCCGCTGGTCGACCGGCCGTGGCCGATCACCTACCGCGAGGCCGAGGACCGGCGGGTCGGGTGGCTGCGGGAGTTCGGTGTCCGGGCGTTCACCGCGATGCTCTACCCGCACAAGCCCGGCATGGCCGGGTGGCTCAACGGCTGGGCCGCCGAATTCGCCGCCCGCACCCCGGACTGCCTGCACACCGCCACGTTCTTCCCCGAGCCCGGGGCACCCGGGTACGTGGCCCGGGCGATCGAGGGCGGCGCCCGGGTCTTCAAGGCGCACCTCCAGGTCGGCGGCTACCACCCGGCGGACGAGCGGCTCGACGAGGTCTGGGGCCTTCTCGCCGAGACCGGTACGCCGGTGGTGACGCACTGCGGATCGGGGCCGGTCCCCGGCAAGCACACCGGTGCCGGGCCGATCGGCGAGGTGCTCGCCAGGCACCCCCGGCTCGTCCTGGTGGTCGCCCACCTCGGCCTGCCCGAGTACACCGACTTCCTCGACCTCGCCGAGCGGTACCCGGAGGTCCGGCTCGACACCACCATCGCGTTCACCGACTTCGTCGAGCGGGACACCCCCTTCCCGCCCGCCGAACTGCCGCGCCTGGCCGGGCTCCGGGACCGCGTCCTGCTCGGCAGCGACTTCCCCAACATCCCCTACCGGTACGTGCACCAGCTGGACGCGCTGGAGCGGACCGGGCTGGGGGAGGACTGGCTGCGCGCGGTCTGTCACGACAACGCGGCCCGCCTCTTCGGCATCTGACGATACGTCAATACACGGCGCGGGCTGCGGCGCGGCCCTCCCCGGGCGGCCGGGCCCGACCGGCGGGGAGGCCATGACCTCGGAGGTAATCGACGCCTTCCGGGCGGCCCGCCAGAGTGGGCGGTACCGGGTCGCGGGACCGCGGCCCGGGATCCGTTCCGACCACCGGAGGCCGATCCGCCATGTCCGCGAACACCCTTGCCGCCGCCCGTCCGACCGCCCCCGCCTCCCCGAAGGCCCTGCGCGGCTACCTCGCGCTGGACGCCGTCGTGACCGGCGGCAACGGCCTCGCCTACCTGGCCTTCTCCGGCCCGCTCGGTGACCTGCTCGGCGTCGGCCGCTCGACGCTGGTCGAAATCGGTGTGCTGCTCACGGTGGTCGGCCTCGCCGTCGGCCTGCTGGCAGCCCGTCCGCAGCCGCCGCGGCTCGCCGTGCAGGCGGTGATCGAGGTCAACCTGGCCTGGACGGTGCTCAGCGTCCTGGCGATGGAGCTCTGGCTGGAGCCGACCACCGCCGGTCTCGTCTGGATCCCGCTTCAGGCCGGCACGGTGCTCCTCTTCGCCGTCCTCCAGTTCACCGCGCTGCGCCGCCGGGCCGTCGCCCGCTGAGGGGTCACCGCTCCGGTCCCACGGCGGCCTGGAGGAACGCGACCGTCTCCGCGTCGGCCGGGAGGAAGGCCTCCAGGGCGAGTTCGGAGACGGTCACGTCCATCGGGGTGTTGAACGTCGTGATCGTCGACAGGAACGACAGCACCCGCCCCCCGAAGGCGATCCGCAGCGGCAGCGCGAAGGGGAACAGGGCGGTGGCGTCGTCGTCCGCGCCGTCGTCCGCCGCGCCGCCCACCGGGTCCGGATAGGCGCCGACCTCGTCGAGCAGCGCCCGCAGCGGCTCGGAGCGGACCAGCCCGACCTGCTGTTCCATGCGCTCCAGCAGGTGCCGCCGCCACTGCCGCAGGTTGACGATGAGCGGGGCCAGGCCCTCGGGGTGCAGGGTGATCCGCATCGCGTTGAGCGGCGGTTCCAGCAGGTGCGGGGCGACCCCGGCGAGCAGCATCCCGAGCGAGCGGTTGGCCGCCAGGACGCGGAAGGTGCCGTCGACCACCAGCGCCGGGTACGGGTCGTGCGAGGCCAGCAGCCGCTCCATGCCGGAGCGCAGCGCGTCCATCGCGGGGTCGTCCAGCTGCTTCTCGGGGTAGTGCGGCGCGTACCCGGCGGCCAGCAGCAGGGTGTTGCGCTCGCGGACCGGGACGTCGAGGTGCTCGGCGAGCCGGAGCACCATCTCCTGGCTGGGCCGGGCGCGTCCGTTCTCGACGAAGCTGATGTGCCGGGCCGAGGAGTCGGCCAGCAGGGCCAGTTGCAGCTGGCTGAGCCGGCGCCGCTCCCGCCAGCCGCGCAGCAGGACGCCCACGCCCGAACCGGTCTCCGGCCCCATCCCCGCGATGATCGTCATGGGCGGGACAGTAGTACGGAGGCCGTACCGGCGGGGGTGGCGGGGTCAGGCGCCGGTGGTCGATCCCGGTCGGATGATCATCAGGACCACGACCACCGCCCAGAGCAGGTTGAACACGCCGGCGGTCATCGGAAGCAGCTTCAGTCCCCGGACGGCCCTGCCGTGCTCGGCCGTCTCGGCGTCGAGGTCGAGCGCGTCCACCGCGGCCTGCTGCGCGGGCAGGACGAACAGCAGCAGGGACAGCGCCGCGACCGCGGTGAGCACCATCGAGACGATCAGCCAGGACTGGTCCAGCACGTCCATCACCTGGGCGACCCCGATGCCGAGCACCGGGACGGCTATCCCGAGCAGCGCGTAGACCTGGGTGATCCGGTGCAGCATCCGGAGCATGCCGGCGTCGGCCGCCTTGTCCGGGCCGCCGGCGAGTGCCGCCGACGCCCGGCGGGGGAACATGCTGACGGCCACGGCCACCGGACCGATGAACAGCACCGAGGCGAGGACATGCAGGCTCAGCAGGAACTTGGCCATGGCGGGGCACCCTAGGGACTCAACGGGGGCTGCGCGGGCGATCGCGGCGCGGACAGCCGGGGCGTCCGGTTCCTCCGCCCTGGTCAGGACGCTAACACCGCTTATCCGGAGCCCCTCCGGGCGGGTGGATCCGCGGCCGGTCAGCCGGCCGGCGGCGCCAGCACCACCACGCGGGGCGGCACGGCGCTCACCGCCGCGACGGCCGCGCCGTGCGCGTCGTCCACCCAGTCGAGCAGGTACAGCTCCTCGAATCGGCTGAGCAGCGGCCCGCCGGCGGGCAGGTCCAGGGCGAGGCCGGAGAGGTCGACGCCGGCGAGTTCGTCCAGGCTGGTGCGGCCGATCTTGATCAGCGACTCCTTCCGGACCCAGAACCGCAGGAAGGCCGACGCCGGGTCGGCGTGCGCCTCGACCTGCCGCAGCTCGGCGGCGGTGAGCACCCGCCCGGCCACGTCGAGCAGGCTGCCGCTGCGGGCGTTCAGCTCGACGTCGACCCCGATCGGCCGGTGTCCGGCGGCGGCGGCGACCACGCCCTTGGTGTGCGAGAGGCTGACCGAGACGTCCGGGTGGTCGGGCAGGTACGGCTTGCCGTGGTCGCCCTTGCCGCAGTCGGGGCAGTTCTGCGCCAGGGTCAGCCCGGCGGCCGGGACGCCGAGCAGCCGGGCGGCGCAGAGCCGGACCAGGATGTGCGCGGCGGTGAAGTCGACGCGCGCGGCCTCGTGGCGGAACCGGGCGGCGCGCTCCTTCTCGACGGCGGTGAGCAGGTGCTCGCCGGCCTCGGGGTGGCGCAGCACGTCGGCGCTGGCCGCGACGGTGGCGAGTGCGGCGTCCGTGCCCGTGTCCGCCCCCGTGCCCGTGCCCGTGTCCGCGTCCGGGCGGGTGTCCGGGTTCTCGTGCGTCTGCTGGGGCTCGGAAGTCATGGTCACAACCTAGCGGGGAGGGGCGGCCCACGGGGCCGGTCGGCCGTTCGACGGATTGTCGGATCGCTACTGATGGTCTGTAGGGTGTGGATCGTCCGATTTGATATTTGATGTCCCGGATCTGAGGGAATCAGGTGGGATGATCCTGTATCAAACGGAACGAGGCAGGTTGTGCAACCTGCCCTTTTCTCTGCGCGGAGGAATGTGTCGATGGATCAGGGCACCGGTACGCCGGATCACAGAAGAACCGCCGTGGAGCGCGCGCCGGCCGCCGGCCGGCGACGGACCGTCCGGGTCGCGGTGGCGACCGCCGTCGCGGCACTGCCGCTGGCGGCGGTGCTGACGGTCGGCTCCGCCGCGCCGCTGGCTCCGCCGCTGGGCGCCTGCAGCGGGCCGGACTGCCCGGCCACCTGGCCGCCGCCGAACAACGGCGACTTCCCCGGCCGGGACGCCACGATCAACGTCTTCACCGGCGGCGACTACACCGTGAACGGGCGGGCCGCCGAGGCCGAGGGCAAGATCGTCGCGCTCGGTGACTTCACCGTCGACAAGAGCGAGGGCGGTGGCGCCTACAACGCGGGCGTGGTCGGCGTCGGCTCCCGCGTCGTGCCGCCGAACGGCAGCGACTTCCTCACCGTCGGCGGCAACGTGACCATGCTGCCCGGCAACTCGCTGCTGATCGGCGGCAGCGACTCGCAGGGCCAGGCCTTCGGCAACCTGCGCTACGCGGGCACGCTCACCGGCACGGTCTCCATCGACCCGACCGGTCAGGCGATCCAGGACGCGAACGCCGCCGCGCCGTACCAGTCGGTGCTCACCCAGATCGAGGACGTCTCCGCCTGTGTCGGGCGGGCGACGGCCACCGGCACCGTGGCGGTCACCATGACCGAGGCGACCTTCACCGGTGACGGCACCAGCATGAAGCAGGTCTTCAACGTCACCGGGAGCCTGGGCGCGGCGGCCCGGCAGATCGGCCTGGTGTTCAACAACATCCCGGCCGGTGCCACCGTCGTGGTCAACATGCTGTCCGACGACGCGAACATCAACACCTACACCGGGACGGGCCTGCCGGGCGACCCGACCACCGAGATGCGCTCCAAGCTGTTGTGGAACTTCCCCACGGCCACCTCGGCGCAGATCCTCGGCAGCGCGCAGTTCCAGGGCTCGGTGATGGCCGGCAACCCGGCCGGCACCACCACCATCGCCATGCCGGGCATGAACGGCCGGGTCTACCTGGCGGGCAACCTGATCCAGACCGGCAACGGCGGCTACGAGATCCACAGTTACCCGTTCGACGGGGACCTGCCGGACTGTGAGGTGACGCCGAGCCCGTCGCCCACCTCGCCGACCTCCTCCCCGACGTCGCCGACCGCGAGCCCCACGTCCCCGACCGCGAGCCCGACCTCGCCGACGGCCTCGCCGACGTCCCCCACCGCGAGCCCGACGTCGCCGACCGCGAGCCCCACGTCCCCGACCGCGAGCCCGACGTCGCCGACGGCCTCGCCGACCTCGCCCACCTCCTCGCCGAGCTCGTCCAGCGCGGCGCCGACCAGCCACGGGCCGACGAGCCACGGGCCGGGCGGCCACGGATCGGGCAGCCACGGTCCGACCGGCCACCACCCGGCCCCCGGCAAGCCGGGCGGCGGGGGCGGTGAACTGCCGTCGACCGGCGCGGGCAACGGCCCGGTCGTCCTCGGCCTGGCCGGCGTGGGCCTGCTGGGCCTCGGCGGCCTCGCCGTGCTCGCCGCCCGCCGTCGCGGACGCCACAGCTAGCCGCGTCCCGCAGTCGGCCCCGGGCCGCCCGGTCACCTCGACCGGGCGGCCCGGTCCGTTCCCGCCGGGACCGGCGCCCACCCGGGGTGCGCGGCCCGGCGGCCGTTCACCGGGCGGGCGGCCACCCCGCGAGGCCCGACCCCAGCAGGCCGAACCCCGCGGTCACCGCGGCTTCCACCCTCGTGCGGACCGCGTCCACCGGCTCGCCCGCCACCATGCCCCGCCGGATCTCCGCGAACACCGCCCGGTGCGCCCCGGCGATCGCGCCCGCGACCAGCCGGGGGAGCGGGGCGTCCGCGGGTGTCCCGGCCTCCTCGGCCAGTGCCGCCGCCAGCGCCCGCTCGGCGCGCTCGCCCAGATCGAGCAGCCGTGCGCGGAGCGCCGGGCTCTCCGCGACCAACCGCCAGAACACCGCCGCCTGCGGGCTCAGCCCGTACGTCGGCTCGCCCGCGTCCAGCCCGGCCAGCAGGTCCGTCCGGACGGCGTCCACGACGGACGCGCCCGCCGGACGCTCCCGCACCACTCGCGCCAGGTGACCCTCCACCTCGTCCTGCCGGTCGAAGAAGAGGTCCTCCTTGGTGGGGAAGTAGTTGAACACCGTGTTGGGCGAGACCCCGGCGGCCCGGGCCACCTCGACCACGGTCACCTGCTCGAACCCGCGCTCGGCGAACAGCCCCATGGCGGTGTCGGCCAGCAGGGCGCGGGTCCGGTGCTTCTTGTCCTCGCGAAGTCCCATGCCGAAATCATAGTGCCGCACCAAACTTGCAGTGACACCAATAATGTCGGCTACGGTGAGGCATGACCTTCACCTTCGGCATCTATCCCGGCGGCCTGCTCGGCGACGACACCGGCACGGTCGCACCCGTGAGCCCCGACGACCCGGACCGGATCACGGCCGCACTGCGTGACCTCCAGGGCGGGGCGCCCACCCTGCTCGTCCGCGCCTACCGCTCGTACCCGGAGGGGCCGGCCACCCCGCCCACCCCGGCCGGGCCGGAGCGCTACGCCGTCGAGGGCCGCCGGCTCGACCTCGTCCTGCAGTTCCGCGAGCCGACCGGACGGCTGGACGGCTGGCTCGACTTCGTCCGGCGGACCGTCCGCACCGAGGGCCACCGGATCGGCGTGCTCCAGATCTGCGAGGAGCCGAACGCCGACTCGCCGGTGCTCGACGGCTCCGTCCCGAACGTCCGGCAGGCCCTGGTCCAGGGGGTGGTGGCGGCCAAGGAGGAGGCACTGGCCTGCGGCCTCGACCTCGCGGTGGGGTTCAACGCGGTGCTGACCTTCGACCCCGCCGACACGTTCTGGCCGGACCTCGGCGCGCTCGCCGACGAGCGGTTCCACCGCGCGCTCGACTACGTCGGTCTGGACTTCTTCCCCGACGTCTTCCGCCCCGTCCCGGCCGAGCGGCTCGCCGAGGTGGTCGCGGCGGTGCTCGCCGGCTTCCGGAAGGAGAGCGTCGCCGCGGCCGGCATCGGCCCGGCGGTGCCGATCCGGATCTGCGAGCACGGCTGGCCGACCGGGCCGGACCGCTCGGAGGGGCGGCAGGCCGAGGTGGTGGAGGAGGTGGTCCGGACGGTCGCGGGCCTCGCCGCCGAGCTGAACGTCACCGGCTACGGGCACTTCGGCCTCCGGGACGCGGACAGCGCCGGCCCCGGTCCCTTCCACCACTTCGGCCTGCTCCGGGACGACTACACGCCCAAGCCGGCCTTCGGGGTCTACCGGCGGCTGATCGCCGAACTGACGGCGGTCTGAAGCCGGCCCGACGGCGGCCCCGACGGAGGTCCGGCGGCGGCGGCCCCTCGCCCGGTCCTGCGGGGGAGGGGCCGTCCGGGCCGGTCAGGTCACCTCGCCGCGGCGGGCGAAGCGCTCGTCCTTCCACTCGCCGCTCTCCAGCACCTCCGCCAGGTGCCGCGCGGCGTCCCACACGTCGGTGTACGAGAGGTAGAGCGGGGTGAAGCCGAACCGCATGAGGTCCGGCGCCCGGAAGTCCCCGATCACCCCGCGCGCGATCAGCGCCTGCACCACCGGGTAGCCGTCGGCGTGCCGCAGCGCGACCTGGCTGCCCCGCCGGGCGTGCTCCCGCGGGGTCGCCACCTCGATCCCGTCCAGCCCCTCCACGAGCGAGACGAACAGGTCGGTCAGCGCCAGGCTCTTGGCCCGGACGGCGGCCCGGTCGACCCGCTCCCAGACGTCCAGCGAGGACTCCAGCGCGGCCTGTCCGAGCAGCGAGGGCGAGCTCGTCAGGAAGCGGCCGATGCCGTCCTTCGGCGCGTAGCCCGGCTCGAAGGCGAACGGGCGGGCGTGTCCGAACCAGCCGCTCAGGGGCTGCTCCGGGCCGGCCTCCAGGTGCCGGCCGGCCACGTAGAGGAAGGCCGGCGAACCGGGTCCGCCGTTCAGGTACTTGTAGGTGCAGCCGACCGCGAAGTCCGCGCCGCTCGCGCCGAGTTCGACCGGGAGCGCGCCGACCGAGTGGCAGACGTCCCAGATCATCAGCGCCCCGGCGGCCTGCACCCGGGCGGTGATCCCGGGCATGTCCAGCAGCTCGCCGGTGCGGTAGTCGACGTGCGAGAGGACGACCGCGGCGACGTCCGCGTCCAGGTGGGCGTCCAGCTCCGCCGGGTCCACCAGCAGGCTGCGGGCGCCGGGGACGAGCCCGGTCACGCCCTCGGCGATGTACAGGTCGGTCGGGAAGGCCGCGCCGTCGCCGAGCACCGTCCCCCGACCGGGGCGCAGCCGCAGGGCGGCGGTCAGCACCTTGAACAGGTTCACCGAGGTGGTGTCGCAGACCACCACCTCCTCCGCAGCGGCTCCGACCAGCGGCGCGATCCGCCGGCCCAGCCGGTACGGCTGCTCGAACCAGCCCGCGTCGTTCCAGCTGCGGATCAGCTCCCGGCCCCACTCCTCCTCGACGACCTGCCGCACCCGCCCGGGGGTGCGGACCGGCAGCGCGCCGAGCGAGTTGCCGTCGAGGTAGACCACCCCCGGCGGGAGGGCGAACTCCCCGCGGAACGCCGCCAGCGGGTCGGCGGCGTCCAGCGCCCCGCACTCCTCGCGCGTGATCATGCCCAGCCTCTCGTTCGTTCTGCCCGTGCCGCCGGCCGCGCCGGTCACAGCTCGTTCCGGACGGTCCACAGCTCCGGGAAGACGTCCTGCTCGGCCGCGCGGCGCAGCCAGGTCAGGCCGCTCGAACCGCCCGAGCCGGGCTTGGCGCCCATCGACCGCTTCACCGACGCCAGGTGGCGCTGACGCCAGCGGGTCACCCGTTCGGCGACGTCCAGCAGCGCCTCGGCGAGCGGCAGCAGCCCGGCGAACTCCGGCTCCGTGTAGACCCGCCGCCAGGCCGCCGTCACCGCCTCGTCCTCCTGGTACCGCTGGTCGGACGCCTCGTGCGGCACCACCAGGCCGCGCCGGGCCAGCAGCGCCAGCGCGTCGTCGTACAGGCCGGGAGCGTGCAGCGCGCCGGTCAGTTCGGCGAGCGTCTCCGGGGTGTCCCGGTACATCCGCAGCAGCGCGGCGTTCTTGTTGCCGATCAGGAACTCCAGGTGCAGGAAGGCCGACGACTGGAAGCCCGAGGCCTCGCCGAACACCGAGCGGAAGGCGTTGAACTCCTGCGGGGTCAGTGCGGCCAGCAGGTCCCAGGACTCCACCAGCACGTCCTGGGCGTGCGTGCCGCGCCGCAGCGCGGCCAGCGCGGTCGGCAGGTCGTCCTCGCGCATCGCCTGCTGGGCGAGGGTCCACTCGTGCCGCAACAGGTCGAAGAGCAACTCCATCACCTGGGTGGTGACGATGAACGAGAGTTCCGCCGGGACCTTGCTGAGCGGGTGCTGCAGGCTGTGCAGTTCCTCCAGCCGGGCGTAGCGGGCGTACGGGGTGCCCCGACCCGGCTCCCCGCCCCGACCGAACGACAGGCTGGGTGTCTCCACCGTGTCGTGACCCATGCCGATCCCTTCTGGTTCTGCGGCGACGGACATCCAGGGGTCCGACAGCCGGACGGCCGATAACCGGACGGGCCCGGAATTCGGTCCTGCCGCCCCGGACGTCGCCGCGGCCCCATTGTGCGGCGGCCCCGGCCCGCATTTGAATGGGTGGCGGGCACGGCAACCGCGACCGGGCCTGTCGTACGAGAGGCGTTTTCCCGATTCTCCTCACGATCGCAAAGCAGCGGGATCCAGCCACTCGAAACCGATCCGCGAGGAGCCGTGATGGACGCCGTCGACCGCCGTCTGCTGGCCGAGCTGCAGGCCGACGCCCGGCTCTCGTACAACGAACTCTCCCGCCGTGTGAGCCTCTCCGCACCCGCCGTCGCCGAACGCGTGCGCCGTCTGGAGGCCGACGGGGTGATCACCGGCTACCACGCCCACGTGGACCTGACCCGCTCCGGGCTGCCGATCACCGCCCTGGTGCAGATCCAGTGCTACGGACCGCGCTGCCTGCTGCGCGACCCCGCGGTGGCGGCCTGGCCGGAGGTGCTCCAACTGCACCGGGTGACCGGAGGGGCCTGCTGCGTCCTGCTGGTCGCGGTGCCGACGATGGCCGACTTCGAGGCGCTGACCGACCGGCTCGGCGGCTACGGGCAGCCGTCCAGCTCGATGATCCTCTCCAGCCCGGTGCCCTGGCGGCCGGTGGAGGTGCCGTAGCCCGGGGCGGAAGCGGTGCGCAGGCGGCCGGGCGGCGTGAACGGCCCGGCGGCGGACCGGGGCCGGCGGAGGGAGTAGGTTCCTCGCCATGCCGAACGACCCGAACGACCGTCACATCCTGCTGCTCCCGGGCAGCCTGCGCGCCGGATCCGCCAACGAGACGGTGCTGCGCACGGCCGCCGCCGTCGCGCGCTTCACCGAGGGCATCACCGCCACCTACTACACGGGTCTGGGCGGGCTGCCGCACTTCAACCCGGATCTGGACACCGACCCGCTGCCGGAGCCGGTCACCGGGCTGCGGGCCGCGATCGAGGCCGCCGACGCGCTGCTGATCTGCGCCCCCGAGTACGCGGGCACCCTGCCGGGCGCCTTCAAGAACCTGTTGGACTGGACGGTGGGCGGCATCGAGATCGCGGAGAAGCCGGCTGCCTGGATCAGCACGGCCGGGCCGGGCCGGGGGCTCGGTGCGGAGGAGGCGCTCCGGACCGTGCTCCGGTACACCGGGGCGGTCGTGGTGGAGGAGGCCTGCGTGCGGGTCCCGCTGGCGCGCGGGGACGTCGGGCCGGACGGGCTGGTCGCGGACCCGCTGGTGCGGGACCGGATCGGCGAGGTGATGGTCCGGCTGACCACGGCCGGCTGAGCGGGGCGGGCCGACCGCGGCCCCGCCCGCCCGGCCGGCGCCGTGCCGGCCGCCTCCCACGCCGGGCCGCCTCCCACGCCCGGCCGCCGCCCTGCCCGTCGGGGCTCAGTGCCCGTCGGGCAGGTGCAGGCCCAGCCCGGCCAGTCCGTTCAGGAACAGTTCGACGCCGACCGCCGCCAGCAGCAGGCCGAGCAGCCGGGAGACCACCTCCAGCGAGGTGCGGTGGGTGTGGCGCATCAGCGGGGCGAGGACGGACACGCAGACGTAGTTGATCAGCACGACGGCGAGGTACGCGCCGGCCACGGTGACCCGCCAGCCCCAGTCGTCCTTGGTGAGCGAGCCGACCAGCACCGCGGTGACCGCCAGCGGGCTGGCGATGTAGGGCAGCAGCAGTTCGCGGATGCCGTCCACCATCGGGTTGGCGAGGTGCTCGTCCTCCTCGTCGGTGCCCCCGCCCAGGTGGACGCCGAAGACCAGTGCCATCGCGTAGGTGAAGAAGATCGTCCCGCCGGCCAGCTGCAACGACTGGTCGCTGATGTGGAACAGCGACGTGACGAAGTCGGCGCTGAAGGCGAGCACCACGCCGATCACCGCCGAGATGATCGTGCTCCAGGCGGCCAGCCGACGCAGCTCCGCGGTGGACCGGGTGCCGGCCAGCCGGGCGAAGGACAGCAGGACCTTCGGCGGGCCCACGACGGCGAAGAAGGCGATGAAGGCGCTGCTCAGGTTGAAGACGAACATGGGCCAAGCATCCCTTCGGCGGTCGGCGCGGTCCGGCCGCCACGCCCCCGGGCACGGTGTCGTCCGGCGCCGGCCACGCCGGTGGCGGTTCATTCCCGGCCGGGCCTGAAATCGCCCGGATGGCGGTCCCGAGTCGAGCCGTCGGGCGTCGTCCGGTGCTATGGAAACCGGATCGTCCCTCCGCTGGTGACTGGAAGAGGATGCGACATGGCTCTGAACCGTATCGACCTGGGCCTGCTGGCCCTGCGCGGTGCCGTCGGCGGGGTGTTGATCGCCCACGGCACCCAGAAGCTGTTCGGCTGGTTCGGCGGCGGTGGCCTGGACGGCACCGCCAAGGCGATGGAGGCGATGGGCTTCCACCCGGCCCGGCAGAGCGCCCTGGCGGCGGGGCTCGGCGAGGCGGGCGGCGGCGCGCTGCTGGTCGCCGGTCTGGCCACGCCCGCGGCCGGCGCCGTGGTCGCTGGCACCATGGCTGGCGCGGTCGCCGTGCACGCCCCGGCCGGGTTCTTCATGACCTCGGGCGGCTACGAGTACCCGGCCTTCCTGGGGGCGGCCGGTCTGGCGCTGGGGCTGGCCGGCCCCGGCCGGTACTCGCTGGACCATCTGACCGGGCACGTCTTCAACCGGCCGTGGGTCGGCGTGCTGGCCTTCGCCGGCAGCGCGGCCTCGGCGTACGGGGTGGTGGCGCGGCGCCGGCACGTCGTCCGGTTGCAGGAGGAGCGGGCGGCGGTGGAGGCGCAGGAGCAGGAGGGCGCGGGGCTCTCCTGAGCACCTGCGGGCGCTCCCCGGGGGCGTGCCGGGCCGACCCCCGGCCGCCCTCCGGGGCGCGCCGGGCGCCGCTCCGGCCTCCCGCCCGGGCACCGCGGCCCCGGGTCTGCGGCCCCGGGCACCGCCGGGCTCCCGCCCGGGTGCCCCGGGGGCGGCTCCGGAGGGTGCTCACCCGAACGCACCAGCCCTGATGGCAGGCCCGCCCCGGCCCCCGGAGGGTGGGCGGGAGGCGTGCCGGGCCCTCCGGCGCAGGCCAGAATCGAGGACCCCGATGGATCGCCAGCCGCTCAGCCGCACTGCGGCTCCGTCCCGCCGGACCGTCGCCCGGCCCGGGCCGACCGCGCGGGACCGGGCCGCCCCGCCCCGGCCCACCGTCCAGGACCAGGCCGCGCCGGCCGTCCGCCGTCCGCGCCGGGCGCTGGCGGCGGTGCTGGGCGCCGCGGTGCTCGGCGGGGCCGCACTGGCCGGCTGCTCCTCGGACTCCGCGCCGAGCAACGCCGTCTCCTCGGCCGCCGCCGCGGTGCAGTCGGGGATCGCGGGCGCCGCCTCGGCCGCCGCGTCGGCGGCGAGCTCGGCGCTGTCCTCGGCGGCGGGTGGGCTCTCCTCGGCGGCCGCGTCGGTGGCGGGCGGGCTCTCGTCGTCCGCCGCGTCGGCGCAGGCCGCGGCGTCCTCGGCGATCGCCGGGATCAAGGGCGGCCTGGATGCCAAGGGGGACACGTCGCTGGGTGCGGTGACCACCGCCTCGGACGGCAAGGTCGAGGTGCCGGTCACCGTGAACAACCACGAGCAGCAGGCCAACCGGTACGTGGTCCAGGTCAACTTCACCGACGACTCCGGCAACGTGCTGGACGCGGCGGTGGTCAACATCTCGGACGTGGCGGCCGGACAGAGCGGCCAGGGGACCGCGCGCAGCAACCGGGACCTCACGGGCTCGGTCAAGGCCGTAGTCGCCAATGCCGTGCGGTACTGAGCCGCCGGCGGCCGGTACCGGTCGCCTGCTCCGGCCCGGCCGACCCCGCTGACCCGCAGGTCAGCGGGGTCGGCCCGGTCACGGGGGAACCTTAAGGGCGGCTCAAGCCTCAACATCACCCCTTGACGGGGTAGTTGGTCTAGTCCATTTTAGTGCCCAGGTGCAGGGAGCCCCTGAACCGGCGTCAGTGGTTCGCCACTGGCGCCGGTTCGGCTTCTCCCGGCGTCCGTCGAAGGCATGCTCTCGCTCGATTCCCCATCCCGTTCTGTCATGTCCTGGTCGTACGGCCCCACCCCGTACGAGCGCCCGGGACGGACGGAATCCCCCACACCAGGAGTCACGCACCCATGCTCCGTTCACGCATCGAAAGGGCCGGGGCCCCGGTTCAGGAGGGCGGCCGTCGTCGGCGGTCCAAGAGCCTGACCGCGATCGCCGCCGGTACCACGGCCTCCCTGCTGCTCGGCGCGGGCCTCGCCCTCTCCGGCGGGACCGCGGCCAACGCCGCCGTCACCAACACCACCGGCGCGCCCGCCACCAGCGGCGGCATCAAGGTCGCCTACTTCGACCAGTGGTCGATCTACGCGAACGCGTACTACCCCAAGACGATCCAGGACACCGGCGTGGCCGGGAAGCTGGACTACCTGGTCTACTCGTTCGCCAACATCCACCCGACCAACCTCTCCTGTTTCCAGGCCACCAAGGCGGCCAACCAGGACGACAACAACCCGAACGCCGGTGACGGCGCGGGCGACGCGTTCGCGGACTACCAGAAGAGCTTCGGTCCGGACATCTCGGTCGACGGCGTCGGCGACGCCTGGGGCCAGCCGATCGCGGGCAACTTCAACCAGCTGAAGAAGCTGAAGGCGAAGAACCCCAACCTCAAGATCCTGATCTCGCTGGGCGGCTGGACCTACTCCAAGTTCTTCTCGGCGGCGGCGGCCACGGACGCCTCCCGCAAGAAGCTGGTCTCGTCCTGCATCGACATGTTCATCAAGGGCAACCTGCCGGTCGACGCCGGCTACGGCGGCCCGGGCTCGGCGGCCGGCATCTTCGACGGCATCGACATCGACTGGGAGTACCCGGGCGGTGGCGGCCACGCCGGCAACCTGGAGAGCCCGAACGACAAGCAGAACTTCACCCTGCTGCTGAAGGAGCTGCGTGAGCAGCTCGACGCCCAGGGCAAGGCCGACAACAAGACCTACGCCACCGCGGCGGCGGTCGGCGCCGGCCAGGACAAGATCCGGAACGTCGAGACCGACAAGATCGGTCAGTACCTGACGTTCCTGGACATCATGACCTACGACATGCACGGTGCGTGGGACGCCAAGGGCCCGACCAACCACCAGGCCCCGATCTACTCCGGTCCGAACGACCCGATGACCCCGGCCAAGCCGGGCAACGGCAAGTACTCGGTCGACGCGGCGATCAAGGCGTACACCGCGGGTGACCCGGACTACGGCATCCCCGGCGGCTTCCCCGCCAAGAAGATCAACGTGGGTGTCCCGTTCTACTACCGTGGCTGGACCGGCGTCCAGAACAACGGCAAGAACGGCCTCTTCCAGCCCGCCACCGGCCCCGCCGCGGGTGCCGCGCTCTCGGGCAACGTCCCCGGCATCCAGATGTACAAGGAGCTGGCCGGCTTCGTCGACAACCCGGCGAAGACCTTCTGGGACGACACCGCGAAGACCACGTACTTCTACGACGGTTCGACGTTCTGGTCGGGTGAGGACGCCCGTTCGATCCAGGCGAAGATCGACTACGCCCACTGCAACGGCCTCGGCGGCTCCTTCGCCTTCTCGCTGTACGACCTGGGCACCAAGACCGCGCTGTTCGACAAGATGGTCGAGGCCACCAACGGTTCCGCCGCCGCCTGCCCGGCCGCGCCGACCACGCCGCCCACCACGCCTCCGACCACCCCGCCGACCACGCCGCCGACGACGCCTCCGACCACCCCGCCGACGACTCCTCCGACGACGCCGCCGACCACTCCGCCGACCACCCCGCCGGGTTGCGCCGCTGCCCCGAGCTGGGACTCGGCCACCACCTACGCCACCCCGACCAAGGTCTCCTGGAAGGGTCGCTACTACACCAACAAGTGGTGGACCAAGGGCGACGACCCGTCGCTGGCCGGCCAGTGGGGCGTCTGGACCGACAACGGTCCCTGCTGAACCCCCCGGTTCGACCACCTGAGCACCTGAGCACCTGAACGCCCGTGCACCTGGAGATCCGCGGAGCGGAGACCCGAGTGCCCGAGTGTTCGAGGGCCTGACGGACCCTCGCACCGCAGTGCACCGCAGTACACAGCAGTCCGGCCCGCCGGGGGAGTCTCCCCGGTGGGCCGGACTGCTGTCGTTGCGGGCCGTCAGCCCAGGTCGGCGGTGCGGCCGAGGGCGTCCGGCTGGCTCTCCTCGATCCGGCGGAGCATCCGCGCCAGGATCCCGGAGAGGACGGTGCGGTCCTCGCCCACGACGTCCTGGAGCAGTTCCTCCTCGAAGCCGGCGGCCATCCGCATCGACTCCAACCACTTGTCGCGGCCGAGGTCGGTCAGCTCGATGATCACCCGGACCCGGTTGGCCTCGTCCCGTTCCCGGGTGACCAGGCCCTCGGTGACCATGCGGTCGATCCGGTGGGTCATCGCGGCCGGCGTGAGTCCGAGCCGCTTGGCCAGCTCGCCGGGCCCCAGCTGGTACGGACTGCCCGAGACCACCAGTGCCTTGAGCACCTCCCACTCCGCCGAGGTGATTCCCAGCACAGTGAGCTGCCGGTCGTAGGCGACGGTCATCCGCCGGGCGACCCGGGAGAGCGTCTGCACGATGGTCTCCACCTGCGGATCCACCATGGGGAATTCCCGCTGGTAGACGGCCACCTGCTCGGCGATGCCCAACTCGCGGTCGGTGGCCGGCGCGGGCTTCTCTGCAGTCATGCCGACCAGTGTCGCATGAAGAGGTGCACTCCTTAAGCCTTTGACTCAGCACTCTTCCAGTGCTAAGACTTTAGGGTCAAACTTTAGCTCTTAAGTCTTCCGGCCTTAAGAGTATCCAGTGAAAGCCAACGGATCCTTGACGGATCCGGCCTTGGCGGAGCTCGACGAAGGGGTGTGCACGGTGACCGGCACGGTGAAGCAGCAGAGGCAGCAGCGTCGCGGGGCGGGCGGCCCGCTGCGCCGCGTCCAGATCGGCAACGCGCTCAGCGCGTTCGGCAGCGGGTTCACGATGCCGTACATGTTCGTGTACGTGGACCAGGTGCGGGGACTGGGGTCGCTGGCCGCCGGGATGGTGTTCACCGTCTTCGCGCTGGCCGCGCTCGCCGTCCTGCCGTTCACCGGCCGCGGCATCGACCGGTACGGCCCGCGTCCGGTGCTGCTCGCCGGTGCCGCGCTCGCCGCCACCGGCGCGTTCGCCTTCGGTCACGCCACCGACACCCCGGCCCTGCTGGTCTCCTCCTTCCTGTTCGGCGCGGGTGTCACCACCTGCCAGCCGGCGCTCGCCACGATGATCGTCCGCTGCTCGACGGCCGCGACCCGTTCGCACGCCTTCGCTCTGCAGTTCACGCTGATCAACCTGGGCATGGGCATCGGCGCGCTGGTCGGTGGACAGATCGTGGACGTCGCCGACCCGGCCAGCCTGACCCGGCTCTTCACCATCGAGGCCGCGACCTTCCTCGGCCTCGCCCTGGTGACCGGCACCGCCCGGATCCCGAACGCCGCGCCGGTGGCGGTCCAGGGGAAGGCCGGCGGTCCGCAGGGCCTGCGCGCCCTGGTCGCCGACAAGGCGATGTTCCGGCTCTGCCTGCTCGCCGGGCTGATCTTCTTCACCTGCTACGGCCAGTTCGAGTCCGGCGTCGCGGCGTTCGCCACCGACACCGTCGGCACCGCCCCCTCCACCCTGGGCATCGCGATCGGCGCCAACGCGCTGACCATCGTGGTGCTGCAGATGTTCGTGGTGCGGATCACCGCCCGCCGCCGGCGGACCACCGCGATGGCCGCCGCCGGAGTGGTCTGGCTGGGCGCCTGGACGATGGCCCTGGTCGCCGGTCTGATCCGGACCGAGACGATGGCGGCCACCGTCGCGATCGTCTCGATCTACGCCCTGTTCGGCGTCGGCGAGTCGCTGCTCGCGCCCACCCTGGGCCCGATCGTCGCGGACCTCGCCCCGGCCCGGCTGCTCGGCACCTACAACTCCGGCTACGCCCTCGTGAAGCAGATCGCGATCGCCGTCGGCCCGGCCGTGGGCGTGCTGCTGGTCGGCTCCGGCACCTGGCCGCTCTACCTGGCGGCGATGGCCGGCTGCACCGTGCTGATCGTGGTGATGGCGCTGCGCCTGCGGCCGTACCTCACCGCGGCCCAGGACAACGCGGCCCCGGCCGTGGTCCGCACGCCGGTCCCGGTGGTCCGGGAGCTCCAGACCGCGGCGTGACGCCGGGCGCGCGACCGGCGTCCCGACCGCGGGGCGCGGGCCGCGCGCGACGGCAGCGGCGACGGGGGCGGGCGACGGCAGCGGGCGATCACGACGGGTGACCGCCGGGGGAGCCCGCCACCGGGTGGGACAGGTGTACGAAACGGGCGCCGGACCAGGATCGAGCAGGTCACCTGGACGGAGCCCGTCGCGCTTGGCTTCGCGACCACCGGCACATAGTGTCAGTGGCTGTTGACCGCCCGGCCCCGGCCGGCACAGGCGAGACAGGCGAAATCGGCGAGGCTATGACGCAAGTGGCGCTCACGCACCCACCCGCACCACCAGCCCCCGCAGCCCCGGAACCGGGGCGGCGGGGGCTGCTGCGCAAGGCGGCCGACCGGGCCGACTGGCTCGGCCCGATCGGTGTGGCGCTCTTCGCCGGACTCCTGCGGTTCTGGAACCTCGGGTACCCCAACGCCTTCGTCTTCGACGAGACCTACTACCCCAAGGACGCCTGGTCGCTGCTGCGACAGGGCTACGAGGGCACCTGGCCGGAGAACGCCAACTCCGAGATCCTGGGCGTCCCGCAGCACATCCCGCTCACCGCGGCCCCCGAGTTCATCGCCCACCCGCCGCTCGGCAAGTGGGTCATCGCCCTCGGCGAGTGGGCCTTCGGCCTGCACCCCTTCGGCTGGCGGTTCATGACCGCGCTGCTGGGCACGGTCGCCGTGCTGATGCTGGCCCGGATCGGCCGCCGGCTCTTCGGCTCGACCCTGATCGGCTGCACCGCCGCCCTGCTGATGGCGGTCGACGGCCTCCAGCTGGTGATGAGCAGGGTCGGCCTGCTGGACGGCGTCCAGATGTTCCTGGTGCTCGCCGCCTTCGGTTCGCTGCTCGTCGACCGCGACCACGCCCGGGTCCGGTTGGCCGCCGTCCGGGACACCTACGGCGGTGACGCCGTCCGGCTCGGCCTGCGCCCGTGGCGGATCGCCGCCGGCGTGTTCCTCGGCGGCGCCTGCGGGGTCAAGTGGAACGGCGCCATGGTGCTCGCCGCCTTCGGCCTGCTCACCGTCCTCTGGGACCAGTCCGGTCGGCGCTGGGCCGGCGCCCGCCGTCCCTGGCGCTCGATGCTCCGCCGCGACGCGCTGCCCGCCTTCCTCTCCACGGTCGGTGTCGCCTTCGTCGTCTACGTCGGCGGCTGGGCCGGCTGGCTGTTCACCGGCGGCGGCAGGGGCGGCACCGGCGGAGGTTTCGACCGGCACTGGGCCGACGACCGGGCCGGGCTCTCCGCGGACAGCTTCCTCGGCGTCCCCCTCCCGCAGGTCCCGATGAGCTGGGTGCCGGCGCCACTGCGCAGCCTCTGGCACTACCACGCCCAGATGTACGACTTCAATACCGGCCTGAGCACCCCGCACACCTACCAGTCCAACCCGTTCAGCTGGCTGGTCCAGGGCCGTCCGGTCTCCATGTACTGGGAGCAGGTGCCGAACGGGCAGCGCGGGTGCACCGCGTCCGGCGGCTGCGCGTCGCAGATCCTCGGCCTGGGCACGCCGCTGCTCTGGTGGGCGGCCTGCTTCGCGCTCCTCTACCTGCTGTGGCGCTGGTTCTTCCGCCGCGACTGGCGGTCGGGCGCGGTGCTCTGCGGCGTCGCCGGCGTCTACCTGCCGTGGTTCCAGTACCAGGAGCGGACCGTCTTCTCCTTCTACATGGTGGTGCTCGTCCCCTTCCTCTGCCTGGCCGTCGCCCAGATGCTCGGAGCGATGCTCGGGCCGGAGGGGTGCACGCCCGAGCGGCGACGGATCGGTGCGGCCGGGGCCGGGGTGATCGTGCTGGCGATCATGGCCTGCTTCGCCTTCTTCCACCCGCTGTACACGGCGGAGGTGATCCCGATGACGTCCTGGCAGGACCGGATGTGGTTCACCAGCTGGATCTGACCCGTGGCGGCGCTCGCGGCCGCGCAGGACCAACTGCTCCCGGTCACCCCGGTGCTCGGGGTGGTCACCGCGCTGCTGCTGGCCGCGGCCGTCGCGGTCGCGGGGTGGGGTCGGCTCGGGCACGGGTCCGCGGTGCTCCGGGCCGGGCTGCGCGCGGTGGTGCAGCTGGCTGCCGTCGCCGTGGTGATCAGCTGGGTGGCCGGTTCGCTCGGGTGGTCGGTGCTCTTCGTGCTGTTGATGTTCGCGGTCGCGGTGCGGACCGCCGGGCAGCGGATGGTGGACGGCCCGCGCACGGGCGGCGGGCGGCGCGTGCGGAGCGGTCTGCGGGCGGCCGTCGGCCGGTGGATGCCCGGCGGGCGGCGCACGGCGGGCGCGGGCGCCGAGGAAGCGGCGGGCGGAGAGGGGGCGGCCGGTGGAGAGGGGATGCCCGGCGGGGGCGGTCGCGCCTGGATGTGGGCGGCCGCGCCGATCGGGGCCGGGGTGCTGCCGGTGCTCGCGCTGCTGCTCGGCACCGGGCTCCTGCCGCCCGAGGGCCTCTCCGTCATCCCGGTCTCCGGCATCCTGATCGGCGGTGCGCTCACCGCCACCTCGCTCTCCGGCCGGCGCGCCCTGGACGAGCTCCGGCAGCGGCACGGCGAGGTGGAGGCCGCGCTGGCGCTCGGTTTCGAGGAACGGGACGCCCGGCTGGAGATCTGCCGCAGCGCGGCCGCCACCTCACTCGTCCCGGCGCTCGACCAGACCCGGACGGTCGGCCTGGTCACGCTGCCCGGCGCCTTCGTCGGCATGCTGCTCGGCGGGGCGTCACCGGTCCAGGCGGGCGCCGTGCAGCTGTTCGTGCTGGTCGGGCTGCTGGTGGTGGAGGCGGTGGCGGTCGTGGCGGTGCTGGAGCTGGTGGGCCGCGGTCTGGTCCGCGCCGGGCGGCCGGGGGAGGGGATCGGGTAGGGTGGGTGCCGTTGAAGGGGAGTAGCCCTCCACCGGACCGTCGACATACTGGCCCCCTGCGGGGCCCGGCGCCCGGGGCACACCGCACAGGGGTGCCGGCGAGACCTTCGGCCGCAGTGCTGTGATGTTCCAACCAGCGCTGTCGGGCCGAAGCGTCCCCTGACGGAGCCGCGGGAGTCCGGCGGCCCGACCCGAGGGACCGAACCCCCGATGAGCCTGACCGTAGCCGCGATCACCTTCGGCATCGTCTTCCTGTCCGAACTGCCGGACAAGACCGCCCTGGCCAGTCTGATGCTCGGCGCCAAGTACCGCGCCGGCTACGTCTTCGCCGGCATCGCCGCCGCCTTCGCCCTCCAGGTGGGCATCGCCCTGGTCGCCGGGCACCTGCTCTCGCTGCTGCCGCACCGCTGGGTGGAGGGCGTCACCGGCGTGCTGTTCCTGGCCGGCGCGGCGATGCTGCTCTTCCACGGCGGTGGCGACGAGGACGGGCACGAGGCCAAGGAGCCCACCGCCAACAGCTTCTGGAAGGTCGCCGGAGCCAGCTTCGTGGTCGTGGCGATCGCCGAGTTCGGCGACCTCACCCAGATCATGACCGCCAACCTTGCCGCCAAGTACGCCGACCCGCTCGCGGTGGGTCTGGGCGCCTGGCTGGCGCTCTGCGCCGTCGCCGGGATCGCGATCCTGGGCGGGCAGAAGCTGCTGAAGCACGTCCCGATGAAGATGATCATCCGCGTGGCGGCGGGTGTGATGGTGCTGATGGCCGGGTTCAGCATCTTCCAGGCGATCACCGGCTGACGCCCGGAGTCCTGCCGCAGCCGGCCCGGCCCCCGACCGACGGGGTGCCGGGCCGGTTCAGCAGGTGGTGCGCTTCGCCAGGGCGGCGGCCGTGTGGGGCCCGTAGACCCCGCTCTCGTCGCCCTGCACCCCCTGCAGCACCTGGAAGTAGGCGACGGAGCTCTCGGTTCGACGGTCGAAGTTGCTGGTCGTCGGGACGCTCATCCAGCACATGACGACGGCCAGCTTCTTCTGCAGGGTGAGGACCTCCGGCCCGTTCATCCCGTACTTCAGTGGCTGGAAGGTGGGCGTCGGCGTCGAGGTGGCCGTCGGAGCGGGCGTCGGGGTGGGGGTGGGCGTCGTGGCGGGTGGCGTCTCGGCGGAGGGGCTCGGCGCCGGGGGGACCGGGTCGGGAGCCGGTGCCGGAGCCGGGGGCGCGGCGCTCACGGGCGGGGTGATCGGCGCGGGCGCCGCGGTGGTGGCCGTCGACCGGGTCGGGCTCGGCTTGGCGGTCGTCCTGGTCGGGCTCGGGGAGCTGCTGGTGGGCGCCGGCGCGCTCGGGCTCGGCTGGGCCGGGGTGGTCGGGTCGACCGGGGCCGGCGCCGCTGTCGTGGTGGGGACGGGCACCGCCAGACGCTCCGGCTCGGCGGAGGGCGTCACCGCGTACGCGATGCCGACGGTGACCGCCAGCAGCGCGGCGCCGGCCGCGACCAGCACCCCCCTGCGCCGGGCGAGCGGGACCGGACCCGCGTCCTGCTCGGCCGCGCGCCGGGCGGCCCGGCCGCCGGGGGCGGGCGCGGCGCCGTCGGTCGCGGCGGAGTGGGACGCGGAGCCGTGGGCGTCGTGGGCGAACGGGAAGACACCGAGTTCGCCGGCCTCGGGAGCGGCGGGCTCGGCGGGCGGGAGCCCCTCGGGCGGCGACGCGGCGTACGGCTGGTGCTGCGGGGGGAACGGCGGGGGGAACTGGGGGGCCGACGCGAGCGGCGGGAGCACCGTCGTCGCGTAGGCGTCGGCGTCCGGGCCCAGCGGTGGGGCGACCGGAGGACGGTCCGGCGGCGGGGGCGTCGGGGCCGTCCGGGGCCGGGCGGCCGACGGCGGCACCGTGGTGGCGAACGGATCGCCGGCGGTCCCGTCCGACGGGCCGTCCGAGACCTGCCCGACCGCCTGCGGCACGTACGGGCGGACCAGCGGCGGGCCCTCCATGTGCGGCAGGACGGTGGTCTCGTCGAGGGCGCGGTCCGGGAAGCACCTGCACCCGGCGGAGCGCACGGTGCCGCACGTCGGGCAGTGCTGGTCCGGCATCGGCCGGCCCTCCTCGGTTCTCGCTCGGTCTCCCGGACTCGGACTCGTGTTCCAGGTGGCGGACGGGCCTGATTATGCAGGACGTCCCTGAGA
Organism: Kitasatospora sp. NPDC127035; assembly: GCF_042726075.1. Classification (NCBI taxonomy): domain Bacteria; kingdom Bacillati; phylum Actinomycetota; class Actinomycetes; order Kitasatosporales; family Streptomycetaceae; genus Kitasatospora; species Kitasatospora sp. NPDC127035. The sequence continues at coordinate 104,093 of NZ_JBHXDN010000006.1, forward strand.
CGGGACAGGGGCGTCCGGCCCGGTGTGGGGGCCTTGTGCCGGTTGGTGTCGGTTGGGAACTGATGAACGGTCGGTGTGGCAGGCCCGGCGTCCACATGTCGGGCGCATGGCGGTGCCGCTTACGTTCGGCTCAACTGAACGGAGCAAATCCGGGCATTTCTGACAGCATGGTGAATCGGGAGTGATCATCCGAACGGCGCCCCCGGGCGCACCGGGCTGCCGTGACCGCCGCCACCGCTGCCCCCGGCACCACCACTGCCGCCGATACCGCCGACACCGCCGACACCGCTGACACCGCTGACACCGCTACGGAGACGCCATGACGGATCCGATCGCCGCGTCCGACCGAGGCCCCGACCGGGCCCCGGTGAGCGAGCCGGGCCCTCCGGAGGCCAACGCCCCCAACCTCTGGGTGCCGATCGGCGCCCTGCTGCTGGCGATGCTCCTCGCCGCGCTCGACCAGACCATCGTCTCGACCGCCCTGCCCACCATCGTCAGCGACCTCGGCGGCCTCGAACACCTCTCCTGGGTGGTCACCGCCTACATGCTGGCCTCCACCGCGGCCACCCCGCTCTGGGGCAAGCTCGGCGACATGTACGGCCGGAAGGTCTTCTTCCAGGCCTCCATCGTGATCTTCCTGCTGGGCTCGGTGCTCTGCGGCATCGCCCAGAACATGGGCGAGCTGATCGCCTTCCGCGCGCTCCAGGGGTTGGGCGGCGGCGGCCTGATGGTGCTCTCCCAGGCCATCGTCGGCGACCTGGTCGCCCCCCGGGACCGCGGAAAGTACCAGGGCCTCTTCGGCGCGGTCTTCGGCGTCACCAGCGTGCTCGGTCCACTGCTCGGCGGGCTCTTCGTCGACAACCTCAGCTGGCGCTGGGTCTTCTACATCAACGTGCCGGTCGGCGTGGTCGCCCTGGTGGTGATCGCCACCGTGCTGCACGGCTCGGAGGTGAAGCGGAGTCACCGGATCGACTACCTGGGCACGGTGCTGATCGCGTCCGTCGCGACCTGTCTGGTGCTGATGACCTCGCTCGGCGGCACCACCTGGGCGTGGGGCTCGTGGCAGATCGTCGGGCTGGGCGTGCTCGGCGTGCTGCTGCTGGTCGCCTTCGTCCTGGCCGAGCGGGCGGCGGCCGAACCCGTCCTGCCGCTGCGCCTCTTCAGGTCCCGGACGTTCAGCCTGGTGGCCGTCATCTCCTTCGTCATCGGCTTCGCGATGTTCGGCGCGCTGACCTACCTGCCCACGTTCCTTCAGGTGGTCATGCAGGTCTCGCCGACCATGTCGGGCATCCACATGCTGCCGATGGTGCTCGGCATGCTCGCCACGTCGATCGGTTCCGGTCAGATCGTGGCCCGCACCGGCCACTACCGGGCGTTCCCGATCGCCGGGACGGCTGTCACCGTCGTCGGCCTGCTGCTGCTCTCCCGGCTGGACGAGCACAGCAGCACCTTCGAGATGAGCTGCTACTTCCTGGTCTTCGGCCTCGGACTGGGCCTGGTGATGCAGGTCCTGGTGCTGATCGTGCAGAACTCGGTCGGGTACGAGGACCTGGGCGTCGCGACCGCGGGCGCCACCTTCTTCCGCTCGATCGGCGCCTCCTTCGGCGTCTCGATCTTCGGGACGATCTTCGCGTCCGGGCTGAACGACCGGCTGCGGACCGCCCTGGCGGGCGCCACGCTCCCACCCGGTTTCAACCCCGACGCGATCACCTCGGACCCGCGCGTCATCAGCGGCCTGCCGGCCGCGACGCAGGCCGACATCTACCACGCGTACGCGGAGTCGATCACCCGGGTCTTCCTCTACGCGGTGCCGGTCGCCGTGGTGGCGTTCGTGCTCTCGCTGTTCCTGAAGGAGCAGAAGCTGCGGACCACCGTGACCGCTCCCGACCTCAGCGAGTCGATCGGCCTCAACCCGGTGCAGCGCTCCTCGCTGGACGAGATCAGCCGGGCGCTGTCCGTGCTGAGCAGTCGGGAGGCCCGGCGCGACCTGTTCAAACGGATCACCGCCACCGCGGGGCTCGACCTGAAACCCGCGTCCAGCTGGCTGCTGCTCCAGATGCACCACCAGGGGTCGGTCGAGCCCGCCGAACTGGCGGAGCGTCGGATCGTGCCGTTCGCGGTGGTCGAGGAGGCGGTGCGGGAGGTCGAGGGCAACGGCCTGGCGTCCCGCACCGGCGGCCTCCCGCTGCGGCTCACCGAGCCGGGCGAGGAGGTGGCGCTCAAGCTGGTCGCCGCCCGCCGGGAGCAGCTCGCGGACCTGTTGGGCGACTGGGACGAGAAGCAGTTCGACGACCTCGCCGCACTGCTCACCCGGCTCTCCTCGACGCTCTGCGCCGACCGCCGCGACCGCCCGGACCCGGTCGGGCACGAGCTGCCCTACCACGGCGAGGGCCGCTCCTTCTGACGCTCCCTCTCCTCTCTCTTCTTCCTCCCCTCCTTCCCCTCTCTCCCCTTCCTCCCCTCTCTCCCCGTCGCCCCTCGCTACGGGGCCCCGAACCAGCGCGGGGTGTCCAGCCGGAACGGGTCCCCGGGCGCGAGGGTGCGCAGGGCCGCCTCCAGGGCGCGCAGGTGTTCCTCGCCGCCGAGGGTCGCGGACCACTGTCCGCGCAGCTCCTCGAAGATCCGGGCGGAGCGGACGAGGCAGTCGACACCGCGGGGGGTCAACCTGACCACCTTGCGCCGGGCGTCGGCCGGATCGGTCCCGCGTTCGACGTAGCCGAGCTGTTCGAGGTGCTCGACGGTCTTGCCGGCGGCCTGCTTGGAGACGCCGAGGCGCCGCCCCAGCTCGACCGCCGTGGTGCCTTCCGGCCCGATCGCCTGGAAGACGAAGCCGTGCATCGGCCGGAGGTCCGGGTGGCCTTCGCGGGCGATGCGCTCGTGCAGCTCGTCGATGATCACCCGGAAGGCGAGCAGCAGGCGGAGCGGCAGTTCGTAGCCGGGCTGCGCCCGGGATTCGGGCGTGGTCCGGGGGGCCTCGTCCTGCTGCGGGTCGTTCTCCCTTGACACGATCGACAACCTCATTGACTATATAGACAACTTGATTGTCCATTGTAGGGGGTCAACCGCTCTTGTCCGTCATCCGCAGTACCGAGGCCCGTCGTACCGAGACGCCCAACGCCGTCATGACCACCTTCGCCTCGCCCGCCCAGGGCGGTACGGGCCTCGCGCTCTGGAAGGTCGAGATGGCACCCGGGAGCTCGGGCCCCCGCCACGCCATGGACACCGAGCAGGTGTGGACCTTCCTCACCGGCTCCGCCGCCGTCGACCTGGCGGGTGAAGCCCTGGCGGTCGCCGCCGGGGACACCCTCGTCCTGCCGGCCGAGGTCGTCCGCCGGATGAGCTCCGAGGGCGGCTTCACCGCCGTGGTCGCCTCCCCGACCCCGTCACGGGCCGTCAACCCGGAGACCGGCGACCGCGTCGTCCCGCCGTGGATCGCCTGACCTGCGACGGCGATCGACCGGGGTGCTCGCCTGCCGTGCTCGGCCCGCCTTCCCCGACTGAGGGTGCGGAGGTCCGGCTGCTGCGCGGAGGCGTCGGCGGCCGGACCTGTTCCGGGCGGCTACCCGAGACGGTGGCGAAGCCAGGCGAGTCCGTGGGCGCCCAGGGCGTCCCACTGCCGCCCGGGCGTCTCGGCGGCGCGGAGGGTCCACAAGCCGGTGAGGATCGCGACGAAGGCCGTGACGGACCGGTGGGGCGCGGCACGCCACAGGGAGATGCCGTCGGCCCACCGCTCGGCGCGCTCGGGAGTGTGCCCTGCCTCGATCAGCCGGACGACCACGTAAGCCGTGTCGGCCCATGCGGCGCCGGGGGCGGGGAAGGCCCAGTCGACGACGCGCACGGCTGCGCCGTCCACGAGGAGGTTCGGCCCGGTCAGATCGGTGTGGACCAGGGTCCTGCCGTCGATCAGGTCGGGTGCTTCGCGTTCGGCCAGGACCAGCGTGTCCAGCCGTGCCACGGTCCACGGATCGAGTCGGTCCCGGTGCCGGTTACCGAGGTGGTGCCAGAAGTCCTGTCCCGACCACCGATCGGCCAGGCTGAAGGCGCGCAGGGGCGGCGCCGGGGTCAGTGTTCCGGCGAGCGTCTCCAGCGTCCGGGCGACCAACGGCAGGTCGGCGGACCCCGGAGAAAGATCCGCGTGCCTGCCGGGAACGTGCTCGAACCCCAGGGCCAGCCACCCGCCGGCCTCGACCTTCCAGAGCATGCGGGGCGCGATGTGCGGCGGCAGCACGGAGTTCACGACGGACTCCAGGCGGTGCATCCACGCCTTCGGGTTGTCCTCGCGCACGGCCTTGCAGAAGACCGGCCCGCCGGTCGTCTCCAGCGTGGCGGCGAAGTCGGACACCGTTCCCGCCGTGGGAGGCACGGCGGCGGTCACCGTGCCGGTCCGCCCTTCGATGCTGATGCGCAGGGCGTCCGGTAGCTGCTTCCAGATGTCGGTCATCGGGGGTTCCTCGGGGTCGGGCCCGCCCGGTCCCGGACCGCAGGGCTGGGCGGGCGATCTGATCGGCTCCTAGCTGCTGTGGCAACCGCGGTGGCACTGCGAGCAGTTACCGCTGCCGCTGGTGTCGCTTCCGTCTCCTCCGCTGCCCTCGGAACACTCGGCGGACATGCTCCACAGTTCGGGGTCCACGGCGTACCCGCTCGCCCCGATGACGGCCACCGTGGTGGCGATGCCGACGCCTTCGGCGGACTCGCCCGCGCCCTCGGTCGGCACGTGGTGGAGGAACCGGCCGGACAGCGAGCGGCAGAACTCGGCGTAGTCGGTGGTGTGCAGGATGAACGTGTGCCATCCGATGTCCACCAGGCTCGACGGGGCGAGCCTGGCGCCGGGGTTGACTGCGCACGCTCCCAGGAAGGCGAGGGCCTGGTCCATGACTCGCTCGGCGAGCGCGAGGTCCATCTCCTCCTCTCCGGCGATCCGGGTGACCATCCGCTCGAACAGGGCCGGGTCGACGAGGGACCGGCCCGTGATCCGCTCCGTGCTGATCGACATCATGTGGACTCTCCTGACTCTGAGGTCGGACCCGATCCGCTTCTGCGGCCATGGATCCTGCAGTCCGCCATCGGGGACGGACGGGCGGGGCTCTGCGCGGCGGCGGTCCGAGCGGGTCGGCAGTGCCGCCCGCCGTTGACGCTGCCCGGTCGTCAACGGCGCATCGCCGAGCCCTTCGTGGGTGAGGACCGGCCGGGGGCGGTGGGTCCTTCAGGGGGGTGCGGGTGGGCCTTCCGCGTCGGTCGAAGCTCCTTGGCCGGCACGCTATGCCTGCGGGAACCACCGATGGGCCTGTGATTCTCGAATATTCCAGGGCTCGCGGGCCGGATGCGCGAGGATTCCTCAGACGGCTCCGAGTGCCCTACGGCACCGCGCCAGAACCCTGTGGGCGTCCGGTCCGAAGACGGCTGCGCCGGCCATCGTTTCCCAGGCACGCGCGTACAGGGCCACGTTCTCCGCCTGGTCCAGCCACAGTTCCGCGTGCCAGTCCTCGACAATGACAAGCCGTTCGTCATAGATCCAGAAGCCGTTGGCGGGCGGAAGGGTGAGCTGGGCCTCGAACGGCACGATGCCCAGGGTGACGGTGTCCAGACCGATCACGCCGCTGAGCCGGTCCAACTGAGCGGCCATGACGGCGGGCGGGCAGAGCCGGGCACGCAGCGCGGCCTCCCACATGACGATGCGGTACTGCTTGCCCGGCCGGTAGAGGGTTTCCTGCCGTCGAACGCGGGCTCGTACCGCCTCCTCGACATCGCGCGGCGACCGGTGGAGGTCCACGTACGCGTTGAACACGTGTCGGGCGTAGTCGGCCGTCTGGAGCATGCCGACGATCATGGAGCCTTCCCAGGCGCGCATGACCGTCGACCGCTCGTACTCGATCGTCAGCGTGTCCTGCACCGGCCGGTGTCCGGCCGCGAGTTGCCGTCGCCATGACCGGGACTGCGACTCGAACGCCCGCAACCTGGCCGTCAGTTCGGGCCCCGCGCCAGGCCGGCCGACACCCGTTGCCCAAGCCCTGAGGTCGTCGTGGGTGGCGGTCTGTCGGCCGGTCTCCAGCTTGCTGACCTTGGACTGGGTCCAGCCCAGGTGCTCGGCCAGTTGCCGGCCCGTGAGACCGCCCTCGGTGCGCAGCTCGCGGAGCCGTAGGCCGAGGGCGATTCTCGCTTGTCGGAAGTCGGTGGTCACACGCCGGACGGTACCCCGGCGACGAACGCCCGATGCGGCGTGGCGAAGTGCCGGGCAGCGTCCCGGACCTGGCAGGCGCGAGCCACCTGGACCGGGTCGGTGATCAGCTCCACGCCGGTCAGATCGTCGTCGGGGTCGAAGCGCAGCAGGGCGATCACGCGCGAGTCGAACAGCCAGGTGTCCTCCGCCGGAAGGCCGAGATGATCGGCGTCGGCGCGCCAGAGGTACCGGATGTCCTCGCCCACGGCACTGTTCCGTTCGGCGTTGTCGAGCAGGTACCGCTGCCCCGGGGTGGGCGGGCTGTCCATGGCGTTGCGGAGCTGGGCCACTTCGTCGGGGTCGGTGACGGCGTCGCCCTGCACCAGCACCTCTCCGGTCTCGACATCCTCGTAGAGCGTCGGGCATCCGTTGTTCCCCGAGTTGCTTCCGATGTACCGCAGTCGTCGGCTCACAGCCGCTCCCCTCGCTGTCGGTCAGGCCGAATCAGGATGCCGTGGAATCGGTCCGAGGACGGCGTTGATTCTCGAATATTCCCCTGAGGCGACAGAAGACCCCGTCCGGCCGGTGAAGGCCGGACGGGCACGGGCCGCTGCTCGTCGGCGATCCATGGAGACAAGACCGGTGGTGCGCGCCGAACCGGCGACCGCGTCGTCCCGCCGTGGATCGCCTGACCTGCGACGCTTCGTCCGCGTGAGGTGTAGCAGACTGCCTTCTCAGTGAACAGGGCCCGCACCCCGACCTTGCGTCGGGGGCGGGCGGACGAGGAGGTACGGCGTGTCCGTCGTCAAGATCAATGTCCTGACCGTCCCCGCTGAGCAGCGGGAGGTGCTGGAGAAGCGCTTCGCCGCCCGGGCCGGTGCGGTGGAGAACTCGGACGGCTTCGAGTACTTCGAGCTGCTCCGCCCGGTCGAGGGCACCGACCAGTACCTCGTCTACACCCGCTGGCGCGACGAGGAGTCCTTCCAGGCCTGGCTCGCCGGGCCCATGCAGGCGGCCCACCGCCAGGGCCCGCCGGCCGCCGAGGGCGAGGCCCCGCAGCGCCCGGCCGCCAGCGGCTCCACCCTGTGGTCCTTCGACGTGGTGCAGTCCGCCGCCCCGAAGGTCTGAGGCCGGCTGCTCCTGACGGTGCGCCCCGGACGGTTCGTCCGGGGCGCACCGTCGTCGGGTCCCGCTTCGCGGCTGCGGGCGAGGTGCGTGTCGAGCCGGTCGGTGCCGGGGCAGGGCGCGTTGTGGGGTGTCGGCGTGCGCCGGGGTGAGTGCGCGTGCGCCGCCCGATCGGGTGATCCGGATGGGGTTTCCGGGGCGGTCTGCTGGATTAGCGTGATCATTGCGCTCAGCAGCAGCGTTCCAAGGAAAACCCCGGCGGTGCGCCAACACCCCGGGGAACGGCACCAGGAGAAAGCGCTCCACGATGCAGATCAATCGTATCCCCAAGCACGCGCCCGGGTACACGATCCTCGACAACGGGCATGTCGTGCGCAAGCACTCGCTGAGCTGGGCGGCCCGTGGGCTGCTCGGGTACCTCCTCAGCCTGCCCGACGGGGCGCGGGAGGACGTCCGGACCCTGGCCGCGAAGAGCGTCGAGGGCCGGGCGACGGTGGCCCGGGCGTTGCGCGAGTTGGAGGAGGCCGGGCACTACGTCCGCCGGACCTCGCGCGATCCCCTTTCGGGCCGGGTCCGGACGCTGGTCTCGGTGCACGAAGTCCCGGTGGTGGGAAAGGCCGTTCACACGGTGCCGCCGGTTCCCGCGTCCCCGGCCGCCGGGCCCGCCGGAGCCGGTGCGGCAGGTGCCGGGAAGGCGGGAGGCCCTTCCCCGAAGGCAAGGACGACGAGGGAGAAGGAAGCCGGGAAGCCTTCCGTCCTTCCGTCCGGGACGGGCAGGCCGGTCGCGGCGCCGCCCCGGAGGACCGAGGGCCTGGGCCTGTTGATCGAACTCGGCCGCCGGGATCCGCGGTTGGCGCTGGCGGGGAAGCCGTTGACGGACCAGGCCGCCCGGGTGGAGGGCCTGCTGGCGGGCGGCTGGGCGCCGGACGCCCTGGCGGGCATCCTGTCCGCCCCGCTGCCGGAGAAGGTCACCCGCAGCGTCGGGGCGATCCTCGGCGCCCGGTTGCTGGGTGTCCCGCCGGTCCCGCCGGTCTCGCCGGTCTCAACGGGCCTGCGGACGGCGGGTGTCGGGGTGGCCGTGGTCCCGGGTCAGAGGCGGCACCACGAGTGTCCGGGGCGGGGCGGCATGTGCGGGCGTCATGTCGGCGGAGCGGGGAAGCTCTGCGCCGGTTGCCGCGGCTCCCGGTAGCGCGGATCCGCCCCCGGGAGAACCCCGATGCCCTGGGGCGCCGCCGTCAGTCCTCCCGCGGCGGGTGGAAGGCGACCGGGGCGGCGAAGGCTGCGCGGCGGGTGGCCCGGCGCAGGGCGCGCAGGACGGGGGTGCCGAGGGTGAGGCAGAGGGTGACGGTGAGAACGGCGCGGGGGAGGTCCCACCCGAGCGAGGTGGTGAGGCAGTAGACGGCGAACCGGACCAGGTTGTCGGAGAGCGGATCGCCCGGGACGAAGGAGATCGAGCTCGCGAGCCCGGCGATGTAGGGCCAGCCCTGGAGGTTCATGATCATGCCGTAGAGGAGGGACGCCCCCGCCCCGTAGACGGCGAGCATGACGAGCTCGCGCCGGCCGCGCACGCGGTCCGGGCCCGGGAGGAGCCCCGCGCCGAGGCTCACCCAGCCCATGGCGAGCATCTGGAACGGCAACCAGGGCCCCACCCCGCCGGTCAGCAGGGCGGAGGCGAACATCGAGAGCGCGCCGAGCACGAAGCCGAAGCCCGGACCGAGGACCCGTCCGGCGAGCACCATCAGGAAGAACATCGGCTCCAGCCCGGCCGTGCCCGCCCCGAGCGGTCGCAGGGCGGCGCCGGCGGCGGCCAGCACGCCCAGCAGGGCGACCGCCTTCGCGTCCAGGCCGGGGGCGCCGCCGCCCGCCGTGCGGCCCTCGGAGATCTGGGCGACGACGACGGCGAGGAGCAGCGGGAGGAGCAGGGCGAACAGCCAAGGGGCGTCGGTGGAGTGGCCGACCAGGGCCGATTCGGCGGAGGCGAGCAGCGGCCACCCGAACGCGGCCACCCCGACCAGCGAGGTGAGGAGGAGGGCCGTGATCGAGCGACGACCGAGCGGGACGGGACGGTTCAGGCCGTTCTTGCTCATTCCGCGACCTCGGCGAGGGCGCGGGCGACCTGGGGGACGGTGAGCCAAGGGCCCGGAGCGAGCACCTTGGCGACCTGCGGGGCGAACGCCGGTGAACCGAGTACGACTTCGGGCGTCGGGCCGTCCGCGACGATCTCGCCCTCGGCCAGGATGGCCGTGCGGTGGGCGAGTTCGGCGGCCAGCTCGACGTCGTGGGTGGCGAGGAGGACGGCGTGGCCGTCGGCGGCCAGGGCGCGCAGGATCTCGACGAGCCGGGCCTTGGCCGCGTAGTCCAGGCCCCGGGTGGGTTCGTCCAGGAGGATGAGCGGCGGGCGGGCGGTGAGCACCACGGCCAGGGCCAGGGTGAGGCGCTGGCCCTCGGAGAGGTCGCGGGGGTGGGCGGCGCCGGCGAGGCCGGGCAGCAGGCGTTCGACGAGGGCGCGGCAGGTGCCGGGTTCGGCGCCCGCGTCGCCGTCGGCGGCGGCGCACTCGGCGGCGACGCTCTCCCCGTACAGCAGGTCGCGCGGGTCCTGCGGGACGAGGCCGACGTGGCGGATCAGGTCGGCGGGCCGGGTGCGGTGCGGGGTGCGGCCACCGACCGTCACGGTGCCGGAGGCCGGCGCGTGCAGGCCGACCAGGGCGCCGAGCAGGGTGGACTTGCCCGCGCCGTTGCGCCCCATCAGGGCGGTGATCTCGCCCGCGTGGAGGGCGAGGTCGACGCCGCGCAGCGCCGGGACGGAGCCGCGACGGACGGCCAGGTGGCCGGCCTCGGCCAGGACCGTGCCGAGGGGGGCGGGGGATCCGGTGGGGTGGTGGCCGTCCAGGCGGGTGCGGAGGCCGGCGGCCCGGCGGCGGGCGTCGCGGACGGACAGCGGGAGCGGGTGCCAGCCGGCCAGCCGGCCGAGTCCGACCACCGGCGGGTGGACCGGCGAGTGCGCCATCACCTCGGCGGGTTCGCCGAGAACGGGCGGCGCGCCGGGGGTCAGCAACAGGACCTGGTCGGCGTACTGGACCACGCGCTCCAGCCGGTGCTCGGCCATCAGCACGGTGGTGCCCAGGTCGTGGACCAGCCGCTGGAGCACGGCCAGTACCTCCTCGGCGGCGCTCGGGTCCAGTGCGGAGGTGGGCTCGTCCAGGACCAGTACGCGCGGGTGGACGGTGAGCACCGAGCCGATGGCGACGCGTTGTTGCTGGCCGCCGGAGAGCGAGGTGAGCGCCCGGTCGCGCAGGCCGGCGAGGCCGAGCAGGTCGAGGGTCTCCTCGACGCGCCGCCGCATCACGTCCGGAGGGAGGCCCAGCGACTCCATGCCGTAGGCGAGTTCGTCCTCGACGGTGTCGGTGACGAAGTGCGCCAGCGGGTCCTGGCCCACGGTGCCGACCAGGTCGGCGAGTTCGCGGGGGCGGTGCTCGCGGGTGTCGCGCCCGCCGACGGTGACCCGGCCGTGCAGCACGCCGCCGGTGAAGTGCGGGACGAGGCCGCTGACCGCACCCAGCAGGGTGGACTTGCCGGAACCCGACGGGCCCACCAGAAGGCAGAGTTCGCCCTCGGGAACGGTCAGGTCGACGCCGCTGAGCGCGGGCGCGTCGGTGTCGGAGTACTGGACGGTGACCTGCTCGAAGGTGATCACGAGGCCCTCCGGGGCGGGGTCGGTGCGTCGTTCGGGTCGGTGCCGGTGCCGGTGCCGGTGCCGGTGCCGGTGCGGGTGCGGGCCCCGGTGTCCGGTCCGGGATCCGGCGGCGGGCCGGTGTCCGCGCCGGCCGGGCGGGTCACCGTGGTGGGGCGGGGCACCGGGGTGACGAACGCCGGCACCAGACCGACCAGGACGGCCAGGACGGCGGTCAGCGGCAGGACGGGGACGGTCGGCGGCACCACGGTGGGTGCGAAGGCGGCCGGGTAGCCGGCGGCGAGCCACGTCGTCAACGCGGCCACGGCCGTGCCCGATCCGGCGGTCAGCCACTCGGGCAGCGCCCACGGGTCCGGGCGGTAGCGGGTCCGGACGGAGCGCCGGCTGCCCAGCAGGAGTCCGGTGAAGGCGGCGGCCAGGCCGAGGAGGAGCACGGGCGCCGCCCAGCCGGCGCCGCCCGCCGTCAGCAGCCCGTACGCGGCGAGGCAGATGCCGAGCAGCCCGGCCAGGGTGAGTGCGGCCGTGGCCCGGGCCAGCCTGCGCGGAACGTCGGCGGTGCGGCCGAACCCGCGGGTGTCCATCGCGGCGGCCAGCGCCACCGAACGCTCCAACGCCCCCTCCAGGACGGGCAGTCCGACGCTCAGGACGGCGGCGACCCCGCGGTCGCTGCGCCCGCGCAGACGGCGGGCGGCGCGCAGTCGTTGGATGTCGGCGACCAGGTTCGGCGCGAAGGTCATCGCCACCACGACGGCCACGCCCGCCTCGTAGAGCGCACCGGGGAGGGTGCGCAGCAGACGGGCCGGGCTGGCCAGGGCGTTGGCGGCGCCGACGCACACCAGCAGGGTGGCCAGCCGGAGCCCGTCGTACAGCGCGGCGAGGAGTCCCTCGGCGGTGACCCGGCCGCCGATCCGCACCCCCTGCGCCCAGGCGGGAAGGGGCACTTCGGGGAGGGTGAACAGGACGTGGGTGCCGGGGACCGGCGAACCGAGGAGGACGGCGAAGACGAGGCGGATGCCGAGCACGAGGAGGCCGAGGCGGAGGAACGTGCCGTAGGAGCGCGACCACGGCGCGTCGGTGCGGCGGGCGGCGACCACGTAGCCGGCGACGGCGGCGAGGAGGAGCAGGAGGAGGGGGTTGGTGGTCCGGGTGGCGGCGGCGCCCAGGCCGAGTGCCCACAGCCACCAGGCCCCGGGGTGCAGTTGGCGGGGGCCTGGCGCCGGTCGGCGGCGGGCGGCACGGGGTGTGGGCACGGTGGGGTCCTGGGGAGCGGGGGTCGGGGGAGCCGGGGCGGGGTGGGACGGTCCGGGCGGGTCGACGGGTCGGCGGGTCGGCGGGTCGGCGGGTCGGTCCGGTCCGCTCCGGTCTGGTCGACGGACGTCGGTCGGTCTACGGGGCGGGGCGGCGGTGACCCGGTGCGCGGACGGCCGTCGTCCTCATCGGCGGCGGCGCGTCCGGTGGACGGCGCCCGCCACGAGGAGGGCGATGAGGGCGACGCCGGCGATCACGCCGAGGTCGGGGCCGCCGATGCCGGACGAGGCGTCGTCGTGCGAGTCGGTCCCGGAGCCGCTTCCGGCTGCGTTCCCGGACCCGCCGACCGGCGTGGTGCCGGCGGCGGACGGCCGGTCGGCGTTGCCGAGTTGCTCGCCGCAGCCGGTCCGCGGGTAGCCGGCGATGGCGCAGAGCAGCCCGTTGCCGTCGTACCGCAGCGGCGGTGCGACGGTGGCCAGCACCTCCGCCGAGGTGGCCCGGGCGCTGACGACGGCGCAGGCGGCGCGCGGTTCGGGCGGGGTCTCGCGTGCGGGTGCGTCGGCGGGGGTGCCGAAGTCCAGCACTACGGCGACCCGCTTGCGCCCGCTCTGCTCCGGGGTCGCCCCGCAGACGGCCGCGAAGTCCCCCGGGGTGCCGGGTCGCGCGGCCTCCTGGCCGCCGTCCGGGCTGACGGCGAACCGCCAGCCCTCGACGGCGCCGTCCGGCGGGACGTGCACGGCGGGCCCCTGCTGCTGGTAGGCCCAACCGCTGCCGGACCACTTCCAGAACGACCAGTACCGGTACCCGGCCGCCTGTGCGGGAGCCGCTCCGAGCACCAGCAGGATCAGCACTCCGGTAACCAGCCCGGCGAGGAACCGGACGGCCGCGGGCGCCACCCGCCGCCAGCACCGCCGTCGTCGCTCGGCGGCCGAGAGCCCGGCAGCGGGGCCGCCCGCGTCGCCGGACGCACCCGAGCCGGACGCACCCGAGCCGGGCGCATCCGGTGACGGGGAGGAGCCGGCCACCCGGGGGTGGCCGGCCAACGGGGCGGGGTCGGTCACGGCCTGGCGCCGCGCTTGCGCTGGAGGCTCAGCAGCAGGCCGCCGCCGATGCCGATGAGCAGGCCGATGCCGAGCACCCAGTACGTGCTGAGTCCGCCGCCGTCGTCCTTCTTCGCGGTCTCGGACGCGGACGCGGTGGGCGACCCGTTCGCGGCGACGGCCTTGGGAGCCGGGCCGAGGGCGGTCAGCTGGGCGACCAGGTCGCTCCCGCCGAACGTCGCCGGGTCGCGCTGCGCCGCCTGCGCGACCAGCAGCAGCGTGGCGGTGGCGGCGGCGTCGGTACCGCCCTTGGTCCAGGTGCCGCCCTCCTTCGCCAGCCAGTCCACCGCACCGGCGGCCTGCTGCGGGTGCCCGCCCTGGACCAGGCCGAGCACCGCCCAGGCGGTGGCGGTGTAGTCGGGCGTCGGCGTCGCGCCGGCCAGCTTCAGCATCAGGTGCTGCCCGTCGGACGCGAGCTGCGTGGTCAGGTAGGCGGCCACCGCCTCGCCCGAGTCGGCGCGCGGCACGGGCGCGGCCGTGGCGCCGTCGGTGCAGGTGAGGGGCTTGGGGGCGGCGTCGGTCCGGTTGGTGTTGGTGACCGGGAGCTTCCCGCCGGCCGCGGCGAGCGAGGCCTGGCCGGTGGCCAGGGCGTTCGCCTCGCCCGCGGCGTCCGGGGCGGACTGGTAGACGAAGGCGCCGCGCTGGTCGGCGGGGGCGGCGCAGCCGAGCTGGAAGGTCGCCAGTCCGTCGAAGGCGTTCCTGCCGGCCTTGGCGACCCCGGCCGGGTCGGCCTTGGCGGCGAACAGGGCGTTCACGGCGAGGCCGGTGGAGTTGGCGTCCCCGGGGTTGCCGGGGTTGTAGGCCCAGGTGCCGTCCGCGTTCTGGTTGGCCTTGAGCCACTGGACGCCCTTGTCGACGGCGTCCTGGTGCCCGCCGAGGGCGACCAGCGCCTGGATCGCCGCGGCGGTCGCGTTGCTGTCCGCCTGCGTGGGGTCGCAGGCGGCCGAGACGTCGGCCCGGTAGGAGAGCCAGCCGCCGTCGGCGCACTGCCGGCCGGTGAGCCAGGAGACGGCGGAGTCGGCCGGGGTCACCTTCGCGGCGGCGAGCGCGGTGAGCGAGAGCGACTGCCGCCACACCGCGTCGTAGGTCGGGTCGCCCTTGCCGTACAGGCCCTCGGGGAGCGCGGTGGCACCGGCGCCGGGGGTGGGGGTGTCGGCGAGCGCCGGGGCGGCGGCGGTGCCGGTGAGCAGCGCGGCGGTCAGGGCGGCAGCGCCCAGGCGGGCGGCGGTGAGCATGGTGGGAGGTGTGCCTTTCGGTGAGCGGTGTCGGCCTGGACAGGCCGTTCCGTAGCCCTCGACGGTGCCCGGCGGTGGTCCGCCCGGCTGGGCCGCTCGCCTCTCCCCGGGCGCTCCGACTCGCCCGGCAGGCGTGGTGCCGGGCTCACGGTTGCGGGGTCAGTGCCGGATTCGCACCGGCTTTCCCCGGAGGAGAAACGGGATGGAATTGTCCTGCATGCCGACTTTAGCCGCCGCGCCGGGCGGGGTGGATCCGGCGGGGCGAGAACACGTTCCAGTCCTGGAGGGGGTGGAGGGGGCGTGGGGGGAGAGCGGGCGGAGAACGAGGAGGCGGCGGAGGGGGAGCGTGAAGGGAGGGTGTGCGGAGGGGCATGAGGGTGGAGGGGGCGGGTGGAGCGGGGGCCGCCCCGGGGCGGGGCGCCGAGCCCTCAGGGCAGGGTGAGCAGCCGGGCCGCCGTGTGCAGGTCGGCGCGGACCTCGGCGATCGAGGCGCGGCCGGAGAGCCAGGCGACGAGCGCGGCGTGCCAGGTGTGCTCGATCACCCGGACGGCCGCGCGCTGGGCCTCGGTCGGTGGTTCGGACTGGCCGATGGCATCCAGGATCAGCCGGCCGGTGGCGACCGAGACCTGGTCGACCTCGGCGCTCACGGAGCGGTCGGCGAAGGAGAGCGCGCGGACCATGGCCTCCGCGAGCAGCGGTTCGCGCTGGAGGGCGTGGAACGCCCGGGTGAGCGCCTCGGCGACCCGCGGGGCGGGTTCGCGCTCGGCCGGCGGGTGCCGTCGGACCTGCTCCTGGAGGCCGCGCAACTGCTCCAGCATGACCGCCACCAGCAGGTGCACCTTGGACGGGAAGTACCGGTACAGCGTGCCGAGCGCCACCTGGGCGCCCTCCGCGACCTCCCGCATCTGGACCGCCTCGTACCCGCCGCGGGCCGCCAGCGCGGTCGCGGTGCGCAGGATCCGGCGGCGCCGTTCGGCCTGCCGGGCGGTGAGCGGCGGTGTCGGGCCGGCGGCGGTCGCGGGCACGTCGGAGACCGGTGCGGCAGGCGGCGCACCGGGCGGCGTGACGGTCGGCAGAGCGGGGGCGGCGGGGGCGGTGGACGTGGGCGGAGGCATGGCGGACGACGGCAAGGGGGCTCCCGGGGCGCGAGAGTGACGGGCTGCTCCGGCGGTGCCCGGCGGCTCCGGGCGGTGTCCGGGCAGTGCCCGGGCGTCCGCTTCCACGGCCGCTCGGGCGACTGTTCGGGCGGGCTGCTCGGGCATGGTGCTCGGGCGTGGCGTGAATCACCAGCCCTGGCTCCTGAGTGGAAGCTACGGGCCGGTATCTTCGAGGTCTCTCATTGTTCACCTGGTTTCCGGCGAACTCCACACCACACTGAAACCTGATCTACTTTAGCGACCGGCAGCACCGACAGCAGCAGAGACGAGGGCCGACGATGACCGCGCAACCGCTGCGGATTGCCCTGCTCTCGTACCGGGGCGACCCGTTCTGCGGTGGCCAGGGCGTGTACGTGCGGCACCTGTCCCGCGAACTGGCCCGCCTAGGCCACCACGTCGACGTGATCGGCGCCCAGCCCTACCCCGTGCTGGACGAGGTCGAGGGGCCCGGTTCGGTCCGCCTGGTCGAGCTGCCCAGCCTGGACCTGTACCGGACGGACGACCCGTTCCGCACCCCGGCGCTGGACGAGTACCGGGGGCCGGTGGACCTCCTGGAGTACGCCACCATGCGCACCGGCGGGTTCCCCGAGCCGCTGACCTTCTCGCTGCGCGCCCGCCAGTACCTGGCCCGGCACCGCGGCCGCTACGACGTCGTGCACGACAACCAGACGCTCGGCTACGGCCTGCTCGGGCTGGCCCGGCACGGCTTCCCGCTGGTCACCACGATCCACCACCCGATCACCGTCGACCGACGGGTCGAGCTGGAGGCGGCCACCAGCAGGATCAGGCGGCTGTCGCTGCGCCGCTGGTACGCCTTCACCCGGATGCAGCGCCGGGTCGCCGCCAGGCTGGACCACATCATCACCGTCTCCGGCACCTCGAAGCGTGAGATCGCCGAGCACCTGGGCGCCGTGCCGGGCGCCGTCTCGGTGGTGCCGATCGGCGCCGACACCCGCCTCTGGTCCCCGTCGGCGACGGTGGACCGGGTGCCCGGGCGGATCGTCACCACCTCCAGCGCCGACGTGCCGCTGAAGGGCCTGGTGCACCTGGTCGAGGCGCTGGGCAAGGTCCGCACCGAGCGGGACGCGCACCTGGTCGTGGTCGGCAAGCCGCAGAAGGGGGACGGGCCGATCGCCCAGGCGGTGCGCCGGTTCGGGCTGGAGCGGCACATCGAGTTCCGGCACGGCCTGACCGACCGGGAGCTGGTCGACCTCTACCGCTCGGCCGAGGTGGCCTGCGTGCCGTCGCTGTACGAGGGCTTCTCGCTGCCCGCCGCCGAGGCGATGGCCACCGGCACGCCGCTGGTCGCGACCACGGGCGGGGCGATCCCCGAGGTGGCCGGCCCGGACGGCGAGACCTGCCTCGCGGTGCCGCCGGGCGACGCGGGCGCGCTGGCGGCGGCGCTCGGGCGGCTGCTGGACGATCCGGCGCTGCGCGCCTCGCTCGGTGCGGCCGGACGCGAGCGGGTGCTCGCACGGTTCACCTGGGAGCGCGCCGCCGAGCTGACCGTCGAGGGTTACCGGGCGGCCATCGCCACCGGGGCCGGCCGGAACGCCCGGTCCGGTCCGGGCTGGCGCTACGTCGCCTGACGGGCGGCCGTCGGGCGGGTCCGCCGGGCCGCCGGTCCGGCGGCGGGTCGGTCTCCGTCGGTGAGCCGGTCCGTCGGCGAGCCGGTTCGGGGGTGGGCCGGTCCGGGGGTGGGCCGATCGGCCGGCGGGTTCGCCCGACGGCCGCCCGGTTCGTGCAACGCGATATCTCTGACTCGGCGTCAGAAACGTTTCCTACCAAGGAATGGGAGCCCGCAGTGCTGACCGTTGATTTCTCGCGCTTCCCGCTCGCCCCCGGCGACCGGGTGCTCGACCTGGGCTGCGGCGGGGGGCGGCATGCGTTCGAGTGCTACCGGCGCGGTGCCAACGTGATCGCCCTCGACCAGAACGCCGAGGAGATCGCCGAGGTCAGGAAGTGGTTCGCCGCCATGGAGCAGGCCGGCGAGGCCCCCGAGGGCGCGTCCGCGGTCGCGGTGGAGGGCAACGCGCTGGCCCTGCCCTTCGAGGACGAGTACTTCGACAAGATCATCATCTCCGAGGTGATGGAGCACATCCCGGACGACAAGGGCGTGCTCAACGAGATGTTCCGGGTGCTCAAGCCCGGCGGTCTGCTCGCCGTCACGGTGCCGCGCTGGCTCCCCGAGAAGATCTGCTGGGCGCTGTCCGACGAGTACCACGAGGTCGAGGGCGGCCACATCCGGATCTACCGGGGCGACGAACTGCTCGGCAGGCTCAAGGACGCCGGCCTGGAGCCGTACGGGACCCACCACGCGCACGCGCTGCACTCGCCGTACTGGTGGATCAAGTGCGCGGTCGGCGTGGGCAACGACAAGGCGCTGCCGGTCAAGGCCTACCACCAGCTGCTCGTCTGGGACATCGTCGGCACCCCGGTGATCAGCACCCTCACCAAGGCCGCCGAGCGGGCGCTCAACCCGGTCATCGGCAAGAGCTTCGTCGCCTACGCCTCCAAGCCCCGCCGGTCCGGCGTGACCGCCTCCGCCGCTGCGGGCGCGAACACGGACACGGACACGGGCGCGGGCGCGGCGGGCGGCTCGGAGTGACCGCCGCCGTCCCCGAGGTCCTGCTGCTCGACGGCGTGCTCGACGCCGAGCAGGCCGCCGGCACCGTCCGCAGCATCCTCGCCGAGCAGCAACCCGACGGCGCCATACCGTGGTTCACCGGCCACCACCTCGACCCGTGGGACCATACCGAGGCCGCGATGGCCCTGGACACCGCGGGCGAGCACGCCGCCGCCGAGGCCGCCTACCGCTGGCTGGCCGCCCGCCAGAACCCGGACGGCTCCTGGTACGCCGCCTACGCGTACGGCCAGGGCGCCGGGGGTGCGGAGACCGCCGCCGGCGGCTTCGCGGACGGGGAGGTGTGCAACGCCGCCAAGGAGACCAACTTCTGCGCCTACGTGGCCGTCGGCGTCTGGCACCACCACCTCTCCACCGGTGACGACGCCTTCCTGGACTGGATCTGGCCCACCGTCCGGCGGGCCCTCGACTTCATCGTCGCCCGGCGGCTTCCCGGCGGCCCGATCTCCTGGCGGCTCGACGAGCACGGTGAGGCCGCAGGCGAGGCGCTGCTCACCGGTTCGTCCAGCATCCTGCACGCGCTCCGCTGCGGGCTGGCCGTCGCCGACTACCTGGAGGAGCCGCAGCCCGACTGGGAGCTCGCGGCCGGCCGGCTCCGGCACGCCATCTCCCACCACCCCGAGCGGTTCCTCGACAAGGACCGCTACTCGATGGACTGGTACTACCCCGTCCTCGGCACCGCGCTGCGCGGCCCGGCCGCGCTGGAGCGGATCGAGCGGGACTGGGACCGGTTCGTCGTGCCCGGCCTCGGTGTGCGCTGCGTCAGCGACCGCCCCTGGGTGACCGGCGGCGAGAGTGCCGAACTGGCCATGGCCCTCTGGGCGATCGGCGAGTCCGACCGCGCGGTGGACATCCTGCGCTGGATCCAGAAGCACCTGCGGCACAGCGACGGCTCGTACTGGACCGGGTACGTCTTCGAGGACGACGCGATCTGGCCGGAGGAGCGCACCACCTGGACGGCGGGCGCGCTGCTGCTGACGGTCGCGGCGCTGGGCGGGGACCCGGCGACGGTGGCGGTGTTCGGTGGTGACGACCTGCCGACCGGGCTGGTGGTCCAGGACTGCTGCTGAGCCCTGAGCCCCTCGGGGCCGGGGCCTGAGTCGGGCCGGGGCCCGGCCGGTGCTCGGACCGACGACATGCCGAAGGGGCGGGACCGGATCGCGCCGGTCCCGCCCCTTTCGGTGTCGTGCGGGGTGTTCCCGTGCCGCACGCGGGGCGTGCGGCCGGGTCAGCCGCGCTGGATGCCGGCGGTGTCGACCAGCAGGCCCTGGGTGCCGTCCTGGAGCTGGGCGACCAGCGCGGTGCCGCGCTGCTCGACCGCCAGGTACCAGGTGCCCGGGACGAGGTCGCCGACCGGAGCGCCGACCGGGTTGTCCTTCGGGGCCAGCTGGCGCGGCGCCGGGACGGCGAACCAGAACGGCGCGAAGTCGGACGCGGGCGCCTGCTGGGCGGCGGCCTGCGCCGGCCGGGCCTGCTCGGTCTGCGCCGCGTGCTGGGCGGCGAGGTCCTGCGGCTGACCGGCCTGGGACTGGCCCGGAAGCGGCTGGCCGGGCTGGCCCGCCTGCGCGGCCGGGTAGCCGTAGCCGCCGGGCTGGCCGCCGAACGCCGGAGCCTGCGCCTGGTTCGGGTCCTGGCCGGGGCCCGGGTAGCCGTAGTGGCCGACGGGCTGGCCGGGCTGGCCCGCCTGCGGGGTCGGGTAGCCGCCGCCCGGGTAGGGCTGCACGGCCGGCTTGTCGCTGACCAGCGGGGTCTTGAGCACCGGGATCAGCTGACCTCCGGCGGCCGCACCGGCCAGCACGATCAGCGCGATGACGGCGAGCCAGGCGCCGAAGCCGTGGCCGATGCCCTCCAGGCCGCCACCGAGGGACCAGAGCGCAGCCCAGAGCGCCGCCACCGAGAAGGCGATGCCCCACTGGTCCAGCCGCAGGCCGAGGATCTGGCGGTTGGCGGCGGCCTGGCCCTGGAAGCGCTGCACCAGGATCAGGGCGGCGGCCACGAGGCCGAGCAGGAAGACCGAGGGCAGGACGGGGAACAGGACGCTGTCCCAGGCGTTCGTCGAGGTGTCGCCGCAGTACTTGCCCTTGCACTCGACGGTCCAGTAGGGCAGGAAGGATGCGATGAAGAGCAGGACGGCCGCACCTGCGACGGCGGCGTCTCCCTTGGTGAGAGCGCGCAGATTCACTAACGTTCCCCTCGTTGGTGTGTCGTGGTCGGCGGGTTTCGTGTCGGCGCCCGACGCGGTCGGCTGACCGGCCGGAAAACCCCGAACGGACCAGAAGCCTAGGGCCAACCGCCCGGCGGGTGCACGGCGGGCTCGGCAATGGGGCGAAGTCGTTGCAAACTGCGCGGTTCCGACCCCTGCCGTCCACCGGCCCGCCCACCGGCTGTCGACTCCTCAGGACGCCTGTTGTGCGGCGTACCTCACAGTGTGCTCCACGGCGCGTTCTCGGGGAGCTGCCTGCCGGGTCGCCGCCGCGCTGTTCGCGGCGTCGCCTACCGGGTGGTCAGAAACGTCGTCAACGCGTCGGCGATCCCCTGGGCGGCCTGCTGGCGCCACTGAGGGTCCGTCATTCGACGGGCGTCCGTCGGGTTGCGCATGTTACCGCACTCGATGAACACCTTGGGTACGGTCGACAGATTGAGCCCGCCGAGATCCGAACGGGTGTCCAGCCCCTGGCTCGCCGTGTAGTCGGCGTAGGGCTCGCCGGTGGCGGCGCGGAAGCCGTCGCGCAGCAGGAGGCCGAGCCGGTGCGAGGGGGCGACGATCGCCGAGGTGTCCGCCCGGCCGGCGACCACCTTGGCGGGCATGATCACGTGGAACCCGCTGCCGCTCGCCGGGCCGCCGTCGCCGTGCACCGAGACGGCCGCGTCGGCGTGGGCGGTGGTGCCGGCCCTGGCGCGCTCGTCGATGCACGGTCCCCACGGGCGGTCGCCGTCGTGGACCAGCACCACCGTCGCACCCCGTGCGGCGAGGATCGCACGCGCCCGGCGGACCACGTCGAGGGAGTACTCGGCCTCGGTGTAGCCGGCGTTGGTGGAGGTGCCGGTGGTGTCGCACTCCTTGCGGGCGTTGCCGATGTCGACCTGCCGGTTGATCTCGGCGGTGTGCGAGAAGTTGCCGGAGTTGTGGCCGGGGTCGAGCAGGACGGTGCGGCCGGCGAGGGCGATGGAGGAGACGGGGGCGGCGCCCGCCGCGGGGGTGGTGGGGGCGCCGGGGGCGGCCGGGGCCGTCGCCGGGGCGTCGGTGACGGCCGGGGTCGTCGCGGGGGCGAACGGAGTGGCGCCGGACGCGTCGGGAGCGGGTGGTGCGGCGCCGGCCGGTGCCGGGGCGGCGGTCGCCGGGGCGGTCGGGGCCGAGGCGTGCGTGCCGCGGTCGGGGGAGCCGACCGCCTGCCAGCCCAGCCAGCCGGCCAGACCGAGGGGGCCCAGCACGCCGATCACGGTGACGGTGCGCAGCAGGGCGGAGCGCCTGCGGGGCCCGGTCTGCCCGGTCGGTTGAGCCGGTTGAGCCGGTTGAGCCGGTTGAGCCGGTTCGGTCGGTCGAGCCGGCCCGGCAGGGTCGGACGGCCCGGTGGGCGGAGCCGGGTCGGTGGGCGGAGCCGGGTCGGTGGGGCCGGACGGGCCGTGGGCGGTGCGGGTCACGGGTGGTTCTGGTCCTGTTCCTGTGCCGTACGGGGTGGTTCAGATCCGGTCCTGGGTCCGGACGGTCAGGCCGAACTGGTCGGCGATCGTCTTCCACTTCGCCACGAAGTCCTTCTTCGCCTGGGTGGCCCGCGGGTTGAGCTCGTCCGCGCGCTTCTTGTCGGCGGTGTTCGGGGCCGTGCCCGAGCAGCCCTGGGTGGCGACCGCCCGGGCCCAGCTCGCGTACGCCCGGTCGACGTCCGCGGACAGCTGCCAGGCGGACGTCAGCGACTGCACCGCCTCCGCGCCGCCGGGCAGGTCGGTGAAGCTCAACGCGGCCAGCTTGGTGAGGAGTTGGTCGCGCTGCTTGGCGCCGTTGTCGAACACCTGGGCGGCGGCGTCGATGTCGGGCTTGGACGGGCAGCTGCTCACCTTCGCGACCGCACTGCCGATCGGCGCCTTCGCGCCCTCGCCCTGGGTCAGCAGCTCGTCCAGCGCCTTGGCCTGCGGCTGGGCGTTCGGGCCGCCCCCGGCGGTCGGGCTGGGGGTCGCGCTCGCGCTCGCCGAGGGGGTGTCGGTCGGGGTCGGTGCGCCGGTGCCGCCGGTGGGCGCCGGGGCCGGCTGGGGGGCCCCGGACGGGGCGGCGCCGTCGGCGGTGGCGGAGGTCGGGGACGGGGCGGCCCGGTCGGTCGTGGAACCGTCGTCCCTGATGGCCCAGAGGATGCCGCCGCCCAGCGCCAGGACGAAGAGCAGGGCGAAGGCGATCAGCAGCGGCGCGCGCTTGCCGCCGCGGTCGTCCTCGTCGTCGACGTCCTCGTAGCCGGTCGGGTAGTCCGGCGGGGGGTAGCCCGGCTGCGCGTAGTTCGGCGCGTAGTCCGGCTGCGGGTGGTGCTGCGGGTGGCCCTGCGGCGGTTGGCCAGGGTACGGAGCGGCGCCGGGGCCCTGGCCGTACGGCGGCGGGGGCGGCTGCTGCCCGGGCTGCTGCGGCTGCTGGTACGGCGTGCCGTACGGCGGCACGGACCGGGGTGGGGCCGGCTGGGGCGGGACCGGCAGGGGGATGCGGGCCGTCGGGGCGTCGTAGCCGGGCGCGGGGTCCGGGGCGGCGGCCAGGTACGGGCGGGCGCCCAGCGGCGGTCCCTGGTCGCCGACGGCGCCGGCGGAGGGCTGCTGCTGCGGGGCGGCGGGCGGCTGGGGGTGGCCGGCCGGAGCGACGGGGCCGGTGGGCGGTCCTGCCGGCGGCGTGGGGGGCGGGCCGGCGGGTGCGGCCTGCTGC
Organism: Kitasatospora sp. NPDC127035; assembly: GCF_042726075.1. NCBI lineage: Bacteria > Bacillati > Actinomycetota > Actinomycetes > Kitasatosporales > Streptomycetaceae > Kitasatospora > Kitasatospora sp. NPDC127035. The sequence goes on from NZ_JBHXDN010000006.1 coordinate 127,344, forward strand.
TGAGGTCCGCGCACCCAACCGCCGGCGCCACCGCGGGCGGTCGGGTCCCAGACCGCCGGAGCGGTGTTCTGCTGGTCCGTCATTGCGCTAGCCCCCACGGTCTGCCCGGATGCTCTGCTGTGTCGTGCGGCCGTGCCGCGGTCGCGGGCGCCCGCGACCGCGCGGACACCGTACCGTCCGCGCCCCCGCCCGACAGCCCCGGCACGACGTTAGAGCATCCGTGATCGGCCGTGGGACGGCTCGGCCGATTCCCGGCCGCGCCGCGGGTTCCCCGCCCGGGCTCCCCGCCCGCGTTCCGGTCCGCGTTCCCCGGGCCCTCCGGCCGCACCCGCCGGGTCCGCCCGCAGATCAGGGCGGGCGACTCAGGCGGCGGCGCGGCGCAGCACCCGCAGCGATCCCGTCACCGAGACCTCCTCGAACCCTTCGGCGAGTGCCCGCAGGTACACCCGGTAAGGGGCCTGGCCGCCGTCGGCCGGGTCCGGGAAGACGTCGTGCACCACCAACAGGCCCTCGGGCGCCAGGTGGGGCGCCCAGCCCTCGTAGTCGCCGGTGGCGTGCTCGTCGGTGTGGCCGCCGTCGATGAAGACCAGGCCGAGCCGCCCGCCCCAGAGGGCCGCGATCTGCGGGGAGCGCCCGACCAGGGCCACCACGTGGTCCTCCAGACCCGCCGCGTGCAGGGTCCTGCGGAAGCGGGGGAGGGTGTCCATCCGGCCGACCTCCGGGTCGACCAGGGTCGGGTCGTGGTACTCCCAGCCGGGCTGCTGCTCCTCGGAGCCCCGGTGGTGGTCGACGGTCAGGGCGACCGTGCCGGTCTCCCGGGCGGCGGCGGCCAGCAGGACGGCCGAACGGCCGCAGTAGGTGCCGATCTCCAGCACCGGCAGGCCGGTGCGGCGGGCGGCGGTCACGGCGGCGGCGTACAGCGCGAGGCCCTCGTCCACCGGCATGAACCCGGTCGCGCCCTCGAACGCGGTCAGCACCTCGGGCCGGGGGCGCGCGGTCTCCAGGAGGTCGGACATGGTGCTGCTCCTCGGCGGGGTGGGGGTGGCGGGGGTCCTGCTCGCCGTCGGACCCTACTGGACGGTACGGGGCCGGCCGGCCCCGGGACCCCGCGCGCCACCGGGTGGAACGTGTTCCACTCCGCCCCGGCGCGTCGTGCCAGAATCGGCCCGACCGTCGATCCGAGGAGAACCGGAGCAGCCGCATGCGCGCAGCCGTCCTGCACAAGACCGGCCAGGACACCCTGGACGTCCGCGACGACGTGGTGGCGGTCGGTTTCGGCCCCGGCAAGGTGAGGGTCCGGCTCCGGGCGGCCAGCCTCTGCCACTCGGACCTGTCGGCGATGAGCGGGGTGCTGCCGCACCCGGCACCGTTCGTGCCGGGTCACGAGGGCGCGGGAGACGTGGTCGAGGTCGGCGAGGGGGTGACGGACGTCGCCGTTGGCGACCGCGTGGTGCTCTGCTGGATGGCGCCGTGCGGCCGCTGCGCCCACTGCGAGCGCGGCCGGGGCCACCTGTGCGTGGCCAGCCTGCGGCGCCTCGGTGCGCCCGGTTTCCGCTTCGGCGCGGAGGGCGGGTTCGTGGAGGCGTCCGGCTTCTACGGCACCGGCACCTTCGCGGAGGAGGTGGTGGTCGACCGGGACGCGGTCGTCCCCGTGCCGGCCGACCTGCCGTACGAGCCGGCCGCGCTGATCGGCTGCGGTGTGACCACCGGCATCGGCGCCGCCGTCCACACCGCCCGGGTCGAGCCCGGCGCGTCGGTCGCGGTGATCGGCGCGGGCGGGGTGGGCGTCTCGGCGGTGCAGGGCGCGCGGGTCTGCGGTGCCGGCCGGATCGCGGTGGTCGACCCGGTGGCCTCGCGCCGGGAGCGGGCCCTGGCCTTCGGTGCCACCGAGGCGCTCGCCCCCGAGGAGCTCAAGGCGGCGGCGAAGGCCCTGCCGGGCGGCGGGTTCGACTACGTCTTCGAGGCCGTCGGCCGCTCGGCCACCGTCCGGGCGGGGTACGACGCGGCTCGGCGCGGCGGCGCCGTGGTGGTGATCGGTGCCGGGGCCCAGGACGATCTGGCGAAGTTCAGCATGGGGGAGCTGTTCTTCAACGAGAAGCGGCTGCTGCCCTCGCTGTACGGCGGGGCACCGGTGCCGCGCACCGTCGCCCTGGTGGTGGAGCTGTGGCGGGCCGGGCGGATCGACCTGGCGGGGATGATCACGCACCGGGTGGGACTGGCGGACGTCAACGAGGCGCTCGCGCAGATGCGGGGCGGCGAGGCGCTGCGGACGATCGTGACGCTGGACTGACCCTCCGGCGGGTGGCCCCGCCGGATGCGGCCCAGGGCCCGCCGGAGTGTCCGGCGGGCCCTGGCGCGCGTGGTGCGGGTGCGAGTGGTGCGAGTCGCACGGGGGCGCGGGGTCGGTGCGGGTCAGCCCCGGCCTGCGGCGGCGCGGTGCCGGCCGTGCGGGTCGGCCTCGGGCACGTCGTCGGAGGCGGAGCGGCCGCGGTGGCGACCGTGCGACGCGGCGCCCTCGGCCGTGGTCTCGTCGGCGTCGGTCCCGTTGGCCAAGGGTCCGGTGGTGTCGGTGAGGGTGGACATCAGAATCGTCTTTTCCGTGCGGAGGTGAGGGTGTTTCGGCGCCCGGCCGTCACCGCCGGCGCGGTCGGGGCCCGGTCGGGCACTCGACCCGGGCGGCGGCGCCGGGGCGTCTCCGGGCACGCACGGCCGGTGATCGCGGCCCGTGCCCCGGTCACCTTAACCGCCGGAGCGGGCGAGATCCTAGCGAGGTCACGACGAGCACCGCACCGGCTCCACGGCCCCGGACGGCCGTGCCTGAGCGCGGGTCGGACGGCGGGACGGTCGGAGCGCGGACGTGTCCCGGACCGGAGCCGGGGACCTGTCCCGGACCGGACCGGGGACCTATCCCGGACGGCCGGTGCGCAGGAACGCGGCGAGCAGCTCGTGCAGCACCGCGCCGCCCTCCTCGGCCAGGACCTCGTGACCTGCGCCGGCCGCCTCCACATACCGGAAGTCGGTCCCCTCGGTGCGTCCGATCCGCAGCAACTCGTGGCGCAGCGACCTCGATTGGCTGACCGGCGCCACCTCGTCCCGGTCGCCGTGCACGATCAGCAACGGGGCGCCGATCCGGTGGGCGAGCTGGAGCACGTCACGCGGCCCGCGGGCGTCCGCGATCGGTTCTCCGCCGCCCAGCCGGGTGGTCAACGCCCTTACCGGGGTCGCGGCTTCGGCCAGCAGCCGGGCTCCGGACAGGAACGGCGCGACGACCGCGCAGCGGGCCACGTGCTCGGCCGGAGCGTGCGCCGCCGCCAACAGGGCCAGGAAGGCCCCGTAACTGACCCCGAACAGGGCCGGCGGCTCCAGACCGAGCGCGGCGCGCTGCCCCGCGATGCCCTCCAGCAGGGACAGGACGTCGTCGAGGTCCGGGCCGCCCCAGGCGCCCCGGATGGCCATCGCGTGCGCCAACCCGTAGCCGGTGGAGCCGCGTTGGTTCGGCGCCAGCACCGCCAGCCCTTCGGCGGCCATCCGCTGCAGCGCCGGGTCGAACTCCAGTCGCCACGCGTCCGCCGGGCCGCCGTGCAGCGCGAGTACCAGGTGCGGGCTGCTCAGCCAGCCGTCCCCGCCGTACACCACGGCCTCCAACGGTCCGGCCGGGCCCGCCAGTTCGAGGCTCTGCGCGGGGTGCCAGCGCCCGCCCTCGCCCGGCGGGGTGGAGCCGTCCAGGCGCCAGCCCGGCTGCGGGGTCCGCGGGCCGGGGCGCGGGGCGCCGGGGTACCAGGGCAGGACGGTGTCCCGCCACGGCCCGGGCAGACCGGTGCCGAGCGGTGCCAACTGCAGGGGCAGCGGCGTCGCACCGGACGCGGCGGGCGCCGGGCCGTGCGCCAGCAGCGCGTCCACGTCCAGGGTGGCGAGCGCCGTCGGGTGGTCGGGCGCCGAGTACGGCATCCGCAGCCCCGCCGCCGACCAGTGCCCGACCGCGCCGAGCCGCCCCGGCGGGACCGGCAGTTGCTCCAGCCGCCCGGCGGCCGGCTGCCACAGCGCGAGCGAGGAACCGGCGCCGTGGTCGACCTGGAGCACCACCCGGGCCCCGCCCGCGGTCGGACGCAGCGCCACCGGGCGCAGGAGCATGCCCGCGACGTGCAGGCACTCCGGGAACCTCAGCGGCGCGTCGCCGCCCAGCACGCCCCAGCCGATCCGGTCGGTCCCGGGCGCGTCGCTGCGCACCATCGCGAACCGGCTGTCCGGGTCGAACAGCACCAGCCGGTCGTTGCTCCGCTCGCCGATCTCCAGCAGCGGGGTGACCGCTCCCGTGCGCAGGTCCAGCACCACGGTGCGGACCAGGCCGCCGCCCACCCGGTCGAGCGCCAGCAGGGCGCCGGTGTGGTCCAGCCAGACCCCGCCGCCGTGCAGCCCCGGGAACTCGGCGACCTGGTGCGGCGCCGAGCCGTCGGCCCGGACCAGCCAGACCGTGGTGGCCGGGCGGGTGTCGGTGCCCAACGCCAGGGCGACCGGGGCCCGGGGGCCGGTCGGGGCGCCGGCCGGCAGCGGCAGGAGGCGCAGCCCGGGCGCCCGCAGGGTGGCCAACGGCCTTTCGGCGGTGACGAGTCGGCCGTCCTGGTCGGTGGTGTGGGACAGCGTCACCAGGTCGTGCCGGTCGCCGTCGTGCCGGCAGACCAGCACCGAGCCGTCCGGCGGCGCGACCAGCTGCGACCGGGGGTCCTCCGAGCGGTTGCCGGGCAGCCGGAGCCCGGCCGCCGAGGCGGGGCCGTCCGGGGGCAGGCGCCAACTCTCCACGTACCAGCCGCCGTCGGCGGCGGACGCGAGACAGGCGGCGTGGCTGCCGTCGGTCGCGAAGGTGAAGCCGAGCCGGCGCAGCGCCTGCGTCGTGGTCCGGGTGGCCACGTTCATGTCGTCCTCGCCTCCGCCGGTTCGACCCTCTGCCCGTCCGCCGGCCCGTCCGCCGTTCGGCCCGAGGTCGCGGACGGGAGCGGTGCCGGGTCCGTCCAGAGCCGGGGCCCGCCGTACCGCAGCCGCAGCAGGAAGGCCAGCGCGCCCGCCGTGCCGGTGCCGTACGCCGCGGCGCACCCGGTGCCGGTCTCGTCCGGCAGGACCAGCAGGCCGTCCCGCAGGGCCGGACGGGCCGCGAGCAGTGCGCCCACCTCGTGGGCGGAGGAGAGGAACTCCGGATCGCCGGTGGCTTCGGCGAGGTCGAGCAGGTACTCGCCGTCGCCGGCCAGGCCGTGGCAGGCGGTGATGCCGCCGTGCCACCGCGCTGCGGCCGCCGCCCGTCCGGCGGCCAGGGCCAGCCGGTGGGCGTCGGGATCCCCGGTGGCCCGCCAGAGCCGGAGCAGGAAGGTGCCCGCGCCGGAGGATCCGCTGCACCAGTGCGCCAGCCGGACGTGCTCGGGATCGTCGGCGCTCTGCGGCCACCACGCGGTCTCCCCGGAGCCGGCCCGGTCGAGGCGGGCGGTCGCGGCGATCGTGCGTCCGGCCGCCGTGGCGCCGTCGAGCAGCGCGCCGTCGCCGGTGGCCTCGGCGGCTGCCAGCAGGAAGGCGCCGACGCCCGCGACGCCGTGGGCGAAGCCGAGGTGGGTGACGCCGGCGAGCACGGAGTCGAAGTCCTCCGGCACCGGCCACACCGTGCCGTACGGGGCCTGCCGCGCGGTCGCCAGCAGCCCGTGTCCGCAGCGGGCGGCCCGGTCGAGGAACGCCGCGGTGTCCGGTGCGAGGCCGTCCCGCGGCCCGCCGACCGTGGGCCCGCCGACCGTCGGGTGGGGCGGCACCCCGGTGGCGAAGCGGAGTTGGAGGTAGCCGGCACCGGCCGCGCCGTGGCAGACGTCGGGGTTGGGCCACGTGACGGGTATCCGCGCGGCCAGCTCCGCCGCCCGCCCGGCCAGGGCGCGGTCGTCCAGCGCGTCGGCGGCGTCCAGCAGCGCCCAGGCGGCGCCGGACCGGCCGAAGTGCAGGCCGGGCAGCACCACCGGCTCGGCGGCGCAGCGGCGTTCGACCCACTCGGCGGCCGTCCGTGCGGTCGTCCGGGCCACGGTCCGGACCTCGGCCGGTAGCCCGTGGGTCGCGGCCGCCCGGGCCAGGACGGCCAGCACGCCCGCCGCACCGTGCTGGACGTTGCACGGATCCGACCGTTCCCCGGCCGGTACCACCGGCCAGAGGCGGTCGCGCCGCAGCGGCGTCGCGGTGGCGGCGAGGTGGCGCAGGCCGTCGTGGAGCACCCGGTCGACGGCGGCGCCGCCGTCGGGGTCGGCCTCGTCCCCGCCCGGTCCTGGCACGTGCGGTCGGGCGGCGGGCAGGGCGGTACCGGTGCCGATGCCGGTGTCGCCGCCGTACACGGACGCGAAGCGCGGCGTCCCGTCGTCGGGGACCGGACGGCCGCCCGGTGCGCGGGCACCGCCATCGCCACCACCGGACTCCGCGGCCGCGCCGGACCCGCGCCCGGCCGCCTCCGCCCCGGCCGCCGTTCCCGCCAGCACCTCCCGGACGCGGGCCACGCTCCACCGCCGCCGGGGCTCCTGGGCGCGGAGCCCGAGGACGGCCGGGGCGAGGCGGCGGGCGGTGGCACCGGAGCGCGCCGCGAGGGCGAGCCAGCGGCCCAGCCGGTCGGCGACCGGGCGGGCGCACGGGAGGTCCTCGGGCAGCAGCGGGTCGTGGCCGGTGGCGAGCAGGAAGAAGAGCCCGCCGAGCGCGTAGAGATCGGTCTCCGGGTCCGCGGTGGAGGCGCCGCCGGTGACCAGCGTGAGCCGCCCGGGGCCCTGTTCGGGGGCGCGGTACCCGGGGGCGCCGGCCGAGCCGGCCCGGCTGCCGGCCTCGGCGGCGAGCTCCAGGCCGACCAGCCGCAGCGAGCCGTCGGGCAGGACGAGGACGTTGCCGGGGGAGAGGTCCCGCAGGACGAGTCCCTGCTCGTGCACCCGCTCGACGAGGTCGAGCAGGGCGTGGGCCACCGGTCCGGCCTCGGCCCAGTCGACGTCGGGGCTGCCGTCCCGGCGCAGCCGGGCCGCGACCCAGCTGCCGAGCGGCTGTCCGGCGATCCGTTCCTGGACGAGGAAGAGGGAGTCGTCCTGTTCGACCAGTTCGACCGGTCGGGGGGCCAGGCCCCGGCCGTCGAGCCGGGCCAGCAGAGCGGCCTCGTGCCGCAGTGCGGTGCGGGCGTCGGTGCCGGCGCGGTCCACCTCGATGTGGGCGCGCGCCTGCTTGACCACGACCTCGGTGCCGCCGTCGGTGTCCCGTCCGAGGAAGACGCCGCCCTCGGCGCCCTTCCGGAGGGTGCCGGTGATCACGTACCGCCCGGCCAGCAGGACCCCGCCGCTGCCGCGCCGCCGTGCCGGGGGCCGGCCCGCGCCGGGCCCGTCCCCGGCGGGATCGCGCACCAGCGGGTCCCGGGCCCACGGCGGGCAGCGGTACGCGGCCTCGCTGACGTCCTCGACCCGTTCGCCGCCGGGCCCGCGCAGCATGGACCGGTAGCCGCCGTCGTTGCCCAGCTCGGCGCGGGCCGCGATGGCGCCGTACCGGTAGTGGACGAGGCTGCCCGGCCGGTACGGGCGGTCGGAGAGCACCACCGGCCCGGGCAGGCCCTCGGTGGCGCGGTGCAACGCGGCGGCCAGCCGCCGGAACTGCGGCTCGCCGTCCGGGTAGACGGTGATGAACTTGCCTGCCGAACCCCGTTCTCGGTGGCGCGAGTTGATCTCGTGCAGCTGGGCCGACCCGGTGGCGAACCGGAACGTGCACGGGTCCTCGGCCAGGATTTCGGTGACGGCGGCGAGCACCACACCGCCGACCGCCGAGGCGGCGCTGACGTGGAGCTTCCAGCCCTCGTCCGCGAGTTCGCCCGCGGGCGGCCTGGCCGTGCACCAGGGGCCTTCGGCGGCGATCCGCCAGTCGCCGCCTCCCCGGCCGGCTCCGGCCAGCACCGCCCGCGTCATCTCCGGCCACGGGCCGACCGCATCCGGCCCGTGGTCCGCCGAGTCCGTTCCCCCGGCCGTACGCAGCGATGTGCCCGCTTCCATCCGCCACCACATCCCTTCGTCTGGGCCGGTGCCCGCCGGTGCCCACTGCTCCGGCACCCGGGCACCCGGCCGCGGCCTGAATCGGTCCCTCGGTGGGCGCGGGAGTTCGGCCCCGGCCGCGTCCGCCCCGGGTCCGCGGTCCGGCGGTCTCCTGCCGGTGGTCCGTACGGGTCCGCGCGGGTCCGTGCCCGCGGCCGGGCGGGGCGTCCGCCCGACCTCGGGGGCGGTGCAACTCCCTTTCGCAGGAGTGAAGTTACTTTCAGTAGTGAGGAATGCTCAACGCGAAGCCGGTCACTTCACTCGTAAGGGTGATCCGGGCGCCGTTTCGCATGTGTGCGAGGCATCCCGTGTGCGGGACCCGGGCCGTGCGGCCCGGCGCGTACGGCCCCCGAGCGCCCTCCGGACGGCGCGCGCCGGCCGCCCGCGCACCCCGAACCACAGGTTGACGCCCGTCCGTGCACCGGACGGCCCGGGCGCCCGTGCGAACCGGGAGGCCCGGCCGCCCCCGCGCGCACGGTAGTCTCGACAGGTGCCGAAACTGTCCGACGTCATCGCCGCCCTCGAAGAGCTGTACCCGCCGCAGTGGGCGGAGTCCTGGGACGCCGTCGGCCTGGTCTGCGGAGACCCTCAGGCCGAGGTCCGACGCGTGCTGTTCGCCGTCGACCCCGTGCAGGCGGTCGTCGACGAGGCCGTCGAGTGGGGGGCCGACCTGGTCGTCACCCACCACCCGCTCTACCTGCGCGGCACCACGACCGTCGCCGCCACCGGCTTCAAGGGCCGTGTCGTGCACACCCTGATCCGCAACGGGATCGCCCTGCACGTGGCCCACACCAACGCCGACCACGCCGACCCGGGCGTCTCGGACGCGCTCGCCGAGGCGGTCGGCGTGACCGTCACCGGCCCGCTGGTCCCGGACCCGACCGACCCGCTGGGCCGGCGCGGCACCGGACGGGTCGGCCTGCTGGAGCCCCCGCTGCCGCTCGCCGCGTTCGCCGCGAAGGTCGCCGCGGGCCTGCCGGCGACCGCCGCCGGCGTCCGGATCTCCGGTGACCCGAACCGCCTGGTGAGCCGGGTCGCGGTGTGCGGCGGCTCCGGCGACAGCCTCTTCGCCGAGGTGCGCGCGGCCGGCGTCGACGCCTACCTCACCGCAGACCTGCGCCACCACCCGGCCTCGGAGGCCGCCGAGACGGCGCCGATCGCCCTGGTCGACGCCGCGCACTGGGCCACCGAGTGGCCCTGGCTGACCCTGGCCGAGCGGGCGCTGAACGGCGCCGGCGAGAAGCGCGGCTGGGCCGTGGAGACGAAGGTCTCCCACACGGTCACCGACCCGTGGACCGCGCACGCCCCCATGTCCTTCCCCGCCTGACCCGATTCACAGGAGCTCTCCGCTTGAACGCCGCGCCCGCCGACCAGATCCGCCTGCTCGACCTCCAGGCCATCGACTCCAAGCTCGACCAGCTGGCCCACCGGCGGCGCAGCCTGCCCGAGCACGCCGAGATCGAGAAGGTCAACGCCGACCACATCGCGCTCAAGGACCTCGTGGTCGCCGCCCAGGCCCAGCTCGGCGACACCACCCGCGAGCTGACCAAGGCCGAGCAGGACGTGGAGCAGGTCCGCGCCCGGTCCGCCCGCAACCAGCAGCGCCTGGACTCCGGTGCGATCAACTCGCCGAAGGACCTGGAGAACCTCCAGCACGAGATCGGCTCGCTGGCCAAGCGCCAGGGGGACCTGGAGGACGTCGTCCTGGAGATCATGGAGCGGCTGGAGTCCGCCCAGACCCGGGTCACCGAGCTGACCGCGCGGCTGGAGCACTCCACCGTCGTGCTGACCGAGGCCGAGGGCCGCCGGGACGCCGCGTTCGCCGAGATCGACGGTGAGGTGGCGAAGATCCGGCGCGACCGCGAGACCGTCGCCGCCGTCGTCCCGGCCGACCTGATCAAGGTCTACGCCCGCCTGCGCGAGCAGCAGGGCGGCGTCGGCGCGGCCCGCCTCTACCAGCGCCGCTGCGAGGGCTGCCGCACCGAGTTCTCGATCACCGAGCTCAACGCCATCAAGGCCGAGCCGGTCGACAAGGTGGTCCGTTGCGAGAACTGCGGGCGGATCCTGGTCCGCACCGCCGACTCGGGCGCCTGAGCCGGTGGCGGGGCGCAGGTTCGTCGTCGAGGCGGACGGCGGGTCCCGGGGCAACCCGGGGCCGGCCGGCTACGGTGCGGTGGTCCGCGACGGCGACACCGGCCGGATCATCGCCGAGGCGGCCGAGTTCATCGGCCACGCCACCAACAACGTCGCCGAGTACAAGGGCCTGATCGCCGGACTGAAGGCGGCCCGGGACCTCGACCCGGACGCCTCGGTGGACGTCCGGATGGACTCCAAGCTGGTCGTCGAGCAGATGTCCGGGCGCTGGAAGATCAAGCACCCGGACATGCAGCCGCTCGCCGCCGAGGCCCGGACCGTCCTGCCGCGCGGGCAGGTCAAGTACACCTGGATCCCGCGCGAGCGGAACAAGGACGCCGACCGGCTCGCCAACGAGGCGATGGACGCGGGCAAGGCCGGCCGCCAGTGGGAGCCCAAGGCCCCCAAGGCCGCCGCCGCCGTCGTCGAGGAACCGCCGCTGGAGACCGCCGCGCCCAAGGCCGGCTGGGCCGGCGACGCCGACCTCGGCACCCCGACCACCTTCGTCCTGCTCCGGCACGGCGAGACCCACCTCACCCCGGAGAAGCGGTTCTCCGGCAGTGGCGGCACCGACCCGGAGCTCTCCGAGAAGGGCCGTTGGCAGGCCGAGCGGGCCGCCGAGGCGCTGGCCGCGCGCGGCTCGGTCCAGGCCGTGGTCGCGTCGCCGATGCTCCGCACCCGCCAGACCGCCGAGACCGTCGCCGCCCGGCTCGGCCTCGACGTCCGGTACGAGGAGGGGCTGCGCGAGGTCGACTTCGGGGCCTGGGAGGGACTGACCTTCGGCGAGGTGCAGGAGCGCCACCCGGAGGACCTCACCGCCTGGCTGGGCTCCGCCAAGGCCAGGCCGACCGGCGGCGGCGAGAGCTTCACCACCCTCACCCACCGCGTCGGGGTGGCCCGGGACAAGGTCCTCGCCCGCTACCCGGGGAAGACCGTGCTGGTCGTCTCGCACGTCAGCCCCATCAAGACGCTGGTCCGGCTGGCGCTCGGCGCACCGCCGGACGCGCTCTACCGGATGGAGCTGTCCGCCGCCTCGCTCTGCGCCGTCCAGTACTACGCGGACGGCAACGCCTCGGTGCGGCTGCTCAACGACACCGGGCACCTGCGCTGACCGTGCGGGCTCGCGGAACCGCGCGCACCCGCGCCGGGGACCGCCGGGAACCAGGGAAGGGCCGGTCGGGAACGACCGGCCCTTCGACGTGCGGTCCGCGTGCCGGCGGACTCGGTGCACCTCAGTGCACCTCGGTGACCACCACGTCCAGCTGCCACGGCTTGCGCGCGGTGCCCTCGGCGGCGACCTCCACCCGGTAGCCGAGCCCCAGCAGCGCGTCCACCAGCTCACCGGGCGCCTTGGGCGCCGCGTCCGTGACCAGCAGGTCGCGGACCAGCCGGCCCTTGGTCGCCTTGTTGAAGTGGCTGACCACGGTGCGCCGGCCGTCCCGTTCCTGGAGCACCCGGACGGTCGCCGTCCGGGACACCACCTCGCCGGCGGGCTTCCAGGCGGTCGCGTACGCGGCGGAGCGCAGGTCCAGCACCAGCCCGTCGGCCACCTCCGGCAGCACGGGCGCCATCGCACCCCGCCAGTACGCTCCGAGCGCCCCCAGGCCGGGGAGTTTCACGCCCATCGAGCAGCGGTAGGGCGGGATCCGGTCGTCGATCCGCACAGCGCCCCAGAGCCCGGAGAAGACCAGCAGCGTCCGCGCCGCCCGGTCGTACGCGGCCTCGTCGAGCGTCGCCAGTCCGAGGTTGTCGAAGAGCACCCCGGTGTACACCTCCCCGGCCGGGAGCGCGCCCGTCGTCGGCAGGCCGGCGTTCCTCGCCACCTCGCCGCGCAGGCCGGGACTCAGGCCGAGCACCTCGGCGGCCGCGTCGCCGTCGCCCCGGCAGAGGTCGACCAGGGTCTCCAGCACCCGGGCCCGGGCCGCCGTCAGCCCGGGCAGCGACAGCCCGTCGAGCGCCAACGGCACACCGTCCCCGGACGCGGCCTTCCCCTCCGAGGGCGGCAACAGGACCAGCACGGCGTACTCCTCAACACTTCGTGGCGGCGGACCCGGCCACCCTACGCAACCGGCCCCCGCTCCCGGTAACCCGTCGCCGCGACCGCCGCGGCCCCGGCGCCGAGCGCCAGGCAGAGCGGCGAGTAGTACCGGGTGTCCAGGCGCCGGAACCGCTCCGAGCGCCCGAGCAGCCCACCACCGAAGAGCAGCAGCCCGCCCGCACCGCGCGCCAGCATCACCGCAGACACCGCCCGCACCCCCACCCGGCGCAGCCGCGCGGGCCCGACCGCCGGCACCACCCCGGCCTCCGCGGCCACCAGGTACGCGGCCGAACCCAGCAGCCCCGCCACCGCCGCGCACGCCGCGGCCGGGGGCACCCCCTCGCCGGTGCCGACCACGGTGTCCGCGAACTCCTCCGGCGTCCGCAGCGGCCACGGCGTCACCGTCCACAGCGCGTGCAGCGCCCCGGTCCCCGCCAGTACCCCGGCCACCGCCGACCCCACGACCTTCGACCCACGCATCGCCCGATCCCCCTCCTCCGTTGCGATCACCAGCTCCCCCCACGCTACGACCCCTTACACCGCCACCCCGGCACCCCACCGGCCCCGCCACGACGACGACGTGGCCGCTGCTGCCAAGGACTTCAGGTCGCTGCTGGGCCGCTGAGCCCCCGCCTCGCGGCCGTCGCAGGACCGGCCGGACGTCGGCACGCCGCCCGCGGGCGACGTCCGGCCGGAACCACCCGGCCGGCCCTACGCTGCCTCCATGCCCCGCCGAAAACTGCGTGTCAAGGCCGCCGACTCCGCCCGGATCAACGCCGAACTGGCCGAGTTGCGGGCCCGACCGGAGATCCGCACCGAGTGGCCCGAGGCCGTCCTGGCGGAGGCCGAACAGGCCGCCGAATGCCCGCGCCTGCCCGAGTACGACGCCACGGACCTGCCGCTGTTCACCGTCGACCCGCCCGGCTCCCGCGACCTCGACCAGGCGATGCACCTCGCCCACCGCCCCGGCGGCGGCTACCGGGTGCACTACGCCATCGCCGACGTCGCCGCCTTCGTCCGCCCCGGCGGGGCGATCGACGAGGAGGCCCGCCGCCGGGTCGAGACCCTCTACTTCCCCGACCGGCGCGTCCCGCTGCATCCGACCCGGCTCTCCGAGGACGCGGCCAGCCTGCTGCCCGGAGAGCTCCGCCCGGCCCTGCTCTGGCAGCTCGACCTGGACGCGGACGGCGCCGTCGTCCTCGCCGACCTCCGGCGCGCGGTGGTCCGCTCCCGGCGCCGGCTCGACTACGCGACCGTCCAGCGTGCCGTGGACGCCGGCGGAGCGGACGAGCAGCTCGGCCTGCTCGCCACCGTCGGCCGGCTCCGCGAGGAGCGGGAGCGCGAGCGCGGCGGGATCAGCCTCCCCGTCCCCGAGCAGGAGATCGAGGAGACCCCGCGCGGCTATGCGCTCGGCTACCGCGCGCCCACCCCCGCCGACGGCTGGAACGCCCAGATCTCGCTGCTCACCGGCATGGCCGCGGCCGAGCTGATGCTCGACGCGGGCGTCGGCCTGCTGCGCACCCTGCCCGCCGCCCCGCCCGCCGCGTACGAGCGGCTGCGCCGCACCGCCCGCGCGCTGGACGTGGACTGGCCGGACGGCCTGCCGTACCCGGAGCTGATCCGCTCCCTCGATCCGCAGCGCCCGCTGCACGCCGCGTTCCTCGACGAGTGCACCGGCCTGCTGCGCGGGGCCGGCTACGCCGCCTTCGACGTGAGCGGCGGCGTGCCCGCGCCCGCCGACCCGGTGCACGCCGCGCTCGCCGCGCCGTACGCGCACTGCACCGCGCCGCTGCGCCGGCTGGGGGACCGGTTCGCCCAGGAGGTGTGCGCGGCGGTGGCGGCGGGGGAGGAGGTGCCGGCCTGGGCGCGCGAGTCGCTGCCCGGGATCCCGGCGCTGATGGCGGCGGGGGACCGCCGTTCGGGTGAGGTCGAGCGGGCCTGCATCGACCTGGTGGAGGCGGAGCTGCTGGCCGGCCGGGAGGGCGAGGACTTCGCCGCGGTCGTGGTCGACGTCGACGGCAAGCGGCCCGGTCGCGGCACCGTCCAGCTGCGGGATCCCGCCGTCCGGGCCCGCTGCGAGAGCCCCGACGGCGCGTCAGGCGGCGGGGGTCTGCCGCTCGGCGAGCTGGTGCGGGTCCGGCTGGTCGTCGCCGACCCCGCCACCCGTACGGTCCGCTTCACCGCCGTCTGACGGCCCGGCCGGTGGGAGGATCGACCCGTGGCCGAAGCGACCTCCCCCAGTCCACCGCCCGCCGCCCCGCACCCGGGCCCGTCCGCCGATCCCGGCCGGCGCCGCCGCCTGCTGATCCTGGCGATCTGCTGCCTGAGCCTGTTCATCGTCGGGCTCGACAACACCGTCGTGAACATCGCCCTCCCGGAGATCCAGAAGGACCTGGACGCCCCCGCCTCCGGCCTGCAGTGGATCATCGACGCCTACACCCTGGTGCTGGCCTCGCTGCTGATGCTGTTCGGGTCGGTGGCCGACCGGTTCGGCCGCCGCCGGGTGTTCCAGACGGGTCTGCTGCTCTTCGTGCTCGGCTCGCTGCTCTGCAGCCTGGCGCCGAGCCTGGAGTGGCTGGTCCTGTTCCGCGCGGTGCAGGCGGTCGGCGGCTCGATGCTGAACCCCGTGGCGATGTCGATCATCACCAACACCTTCACCGAGCCGCGCGAACGGGCCCGGGCGATCGGTGTCTGGGGCGGCGTGGTCGGCATCTCCATGGCGCTCGGACCGCTGCTCGGCGGCTTCCTCGTGCACGCCGCCGGCTGGCCGGCGATCTTCCTGATCAACGTCCCGGTCGGCCTGGTCGCCTTCCTGCTGACGGCGCGCTACGTCCCCGAGTCGCGCGCCCCCCGCGCCCGACGGCTGGACCCGGTCGGACAACTGCTCATGGTGGCGCTGCTCGGCTGCGGCACCGCCGCGATCATCGAGGGCCCGGAGCACGGGTGGACGTCCCCGCTGATCCTCGGCCTGGCCACGACGGCGCTGGTCGCGCTGGTGGCCTTCCCGCTGTGGGAGCGCCGGGTCGCCGAGCCGCTGGTCGACCCGCGGTTCTTCCGCAGCGCGCCGTTCACCGGCGCCACCCTGACGGCGGTCTGCGCC
Organism: Kitasatospora sp. NPDC127035; assembly: GCF_042726075.1. Lineage (NCBI taxonomy): Bacteria > Bacillati > Actinomycetota > Actinomycetes > Kitasatosporales > Streptomycetaceae > Kitasatospora > Kitasatospora sp. NPDC127035. The sequence goes on from NZ_JBHXDN010000006.1 coordinate 142,675, forward strand.
TTCGCCGCGCTCGGCGGCTTCCTCTTCCTCAACACCCTCTACCTCCAGGACGTCCGCGGCTACAGTCCGGTCGAGGCGGGCCTGTGGACGCTGCCGATGGCCGGGATGATGCTGGTGTGCGCGCCGCTCTCGGGCCGGATCGTCGGCAGCCGGGGCCCGCGCGGCCCGCTGGTGCTGGCCGGGATCGGCCTCACCGGCAGCGGCCTGCTGCTCACCCGGCTGGCCGCCGACTCCCCGCCCGCCCTCCTGCTGGCCGCGTACGCGCTGTTCGGCTTCGGCTTCGGCATGGTGAACGCGCCGATCACCAACGCCGCGGTCTCCGGCATGCCCCGCGCCCAGGCCGGTGTGGCGGCGGCCGTCGCCTCGACCAGTCGGCAGGTCGGCCAGTCGCTCGGTGTCGCGGTGATCGGTACGGCGGTCACCGCGGCGGTGATCGGCCCGGTCGTCACGGGCTTCGCCCCGGCCAGCCACGTGGGCTGGTGGATCGTGACCGGTCTCGGCGTCGCCATCCTGGTGATCGGGCTGGTCACCACCACCGCCTGGGCCACCGCGACCGCGGCCGGGGTGGCCGCCCGGCTCGGCGGCGAGCCGCCCGTCGCCCGGGCCGCGGTGCGGGAGGCGCCGCCCGAGCGGCTACGATGACCACTACGGCGGAAGAGCCGGCCGGGCGGCCGCGACGGGTCCCAGGACCCGCCGAGGAACGTCCGGGCTCCACAGAGCAGGGTGGTGGGTAACGCCCACCCGGGGTGACCCGCGGGACAGTGCCACAGAAAACAGACCGCCCGCCGCTTCGGCGACGGGTAAGGGTGAAACGGTGGTGTAAGAGACCACCAGCGACCGGGGTGACTCGGCCGGCTCGGTAAACCCCACCTGGAGCAAGGTCAAGATCGGCGCCTCCGGGTGCCGTGCGCGGATGACCGAGGGCTGCTCGCCCGAGTCCGCGGGTAGACCGCACGAGGCTGTCGGCAACGGCAGCCCTAGATGGATGGCCGCCTCCCCGGCTCGCGCAAGCGGCCCGGGAGACAGAACCCGGCGTACAGGCCGACTCTTCCGCCCCTTCGCAGGTCGGACCTCCGAAAGGTGGTCTGACCTGCGGGTTCAGTCTTCTCATACTTTCTCGTCGATGCTCAGGATTTCTCGGCATGGACCTCCCTGGAGACTCCCTGACTCCCTGGGAACTCCCTGGCGCTCACGCACGAGAGCCGCCCCGTACCCACCACTCGGGGGGTACGGGGCGGCGTCGCGGGCCGGTAGGATCCGGCATGCCTCCCAGCGTGAGGGTTCCTACCGACCTTCGATCCCGCCGGTCAGCGCCCGATGGAAGCGGGCACTGCGCGGCGGGGGCTCAGGGGGTGCGGGCGGTCGCCTCAGGCGGGCGCCCGCTGCTGCCGTCAGCCCCAGACGGAGTCGGCCAGGGTGGCCGCGGGCGACGGGGTGGCGGTCGGGGTCGACTCGGGAGCGACAGCGCCCCAGACGGAGTCGGCGACCCGGTCGGCCGGCGCAGGCGCGGACGGGGCCGCGACGGCCAGCCCGGCAGCGAGGGCGGCGCCGAGGGCGGCGACCGCGGCGGCACGACGGAGGCTCTTGCGAGGCATGCGGCACCCCTTCGAAGTGTGTGTATCCAGTGAAGTGGAGGGGCGCGCTCCCTCTGGATCTAGGGTGCGCGCCGTTCGAATCCGAATCAAGCCTTTCGCCGGGTACGCTGAAGATGTTGCGCCTTTGCGCAAACCTGACGTCAATTCATCTGGGGCAATCGGGTGGAATCGGACATCGCGTCAACTCGGCCGCTGCTCAAAGCCGCAAGCCGTCGCCTCTACCTACAGCTCCTCGCGGGCAAAGGGTCAGCCAAGGTAGGGCCCGAGCGGGACGAGCTGGAGCGCGCTGGCCTCATCGCGCCGGATCCCGATCGCCCCGGCCACGTCCGGGCGCTCGACGCCGACGCCGTGGCCAGGGCGCGTCAGACCGAGCTGATCCGAGCGGCCGGCGACATGCTCGCCGAGGCCCAGGCCATGCCTCACCACCTTGCCGACCTGGCGTCCGCCTACCGGGCGGCCACTGCTGGCCAGACCGTCGGCGGGGTCGAGATCCTCACCGGGCTGCGGGCCATCAACGAGCGGCTGGAGGGACTCGTCAACTCCTGCACGCAGGAGCTGATCACGGCCCAGCCGACCGGCCCCCGTCCGGCCGAGCTGCTGGCGATCTCCTACCAGCGCGACCTCGGTGTGCTGAAGAGGGGGGCACACATGCGCACGATCTACCTGCCATCCGTACGGTCGGACGCGCCGACCGGGCGCTGGGCGCTCACCATGACCGAACAGGGCGCAGAGATCCGCACCGGAGCCACGTTCGGCCGGATGATCATCGTGGACCGGCGGGCCGCCGTCGTCCCGATCCTCGACCCATGGAGCCTGGAAGCGAGCGCTCCTGACCAGGCCGCCGTGATCACGTCCGAGCTGGCGGTCGGCCTGGCCGTCGCCAGCTTCGAGCGAGACTGGCTCCACGCGGAGCCCTGGGACGGCACGCCCGAGGCGGAGCTGAAGCAGATCCACGTGGACATCCTGCGCTGCCTGGCACGGGGCCTCGAGCAGGACGAGGTCGCGCAGGAGCTGGGGATGTCGAAGCGCACCGTGCAGGGCAGGCTCGCCGACCTACGCGCGGCAACCGGGTGCCGGACCCAGTCTCAGCTCCTGTACTGGTGGGCGAAGCGGGAGCTGCAGCGCTAGCGGATGGTCACGACGTAGCGCTGACCTGCCGCGACGAAGGCGAGCTGGAAGCGCCCGTCGCGCTCGAGGAAGTCGAGCACGCGGTCGGCGCCGCCGGGTCCGGCGATCATCCAGAGGTAGGCCGAGGCGCGATCTGGGCGCAGCGGTAGCGTCCGGATGATGGCAGCCAGAGCGGTGATCGCGTCCTCAAGGGACGGGTGACTGCTGGCCTCGGCGAGGCCGGGAGCGGTCAGAGTGTAGGTCGTGCTCAGCGCGTGCTCCCGGATCTGGTCCCCCCGGGTGGCGACCGACATAATATCGAACAAACCTTCGTATAGTGGCGTCGTATCGGTACAGACTTTTGAGCACGGTACCGAGAGCGTCAAGGGGTGCCGCCGAGATCAACCACCAGCAGCTACCAGCGCGACGTCCGCCGACAGGTGGGCGGCCGGCTGTTATCCCTTCGGCAGCTGGCGGGGCTCAGCCAGGAGACCCTGGGGGCTCAGACCGGGATGGACCGGCGGACGATCGGCCGGATCGAGCGCGGAAGCGTGGCGGCCACGCTCGACCAGCTCTCCGCCATCGCGCGCGCCATCGGCGTACCGCCCTGGCGACTCCTGCGGGACGAGTAGGCCCCGGCCGACATGCTGCCCGTGCCGACCGGGACGCCGCGCTACTTCTCCGGCGGATCCTGCGGCGGCGGTCCCGCCGGTCCGGACGGCGGGGCTTTCGGGCCGCCGATCCCCCCGCTGCCGCCGCTCGGTGGCTTCTGTGGCGTCATCTCGGTGCTCTCCTCAGGGTTGTCCTCGGGCACCGCCGGGAGGACTCCCGGCGGGGGCATGGCGGGGTGGCGGAGTGTCCGGCTGGGGCCTCGACTGCCGCCGCCTCGTCGTACGCCCCACCGGCCCTGCCGGTCGGGCGGGATGATGCCGCTCACGCTGAGCTCCTCTCTCTGCCGGCCGGGCGGCCGGGCGTCCATCCTGACGCCCCGCCCGGGCCCGGTGGGGCACTTCAGTCCTCGTCGGCGTCCGGCTCGTCCCGCGGCTTGACGCGGAGACCGCGCGCCGCCCGGACTGCCTTGTTCTGGCGGTGCTGCGATGCGCCCTCGTCGCCGTCCTCGGTCGAGTAGCGGGCCAGCTCGGCCTGAGCGGCGGCATCGGCGGCCCGCTCGGGGGCGGCCGGGGGCGGGGTGGTACGGCGGAAGCGCACGTGTCCTCGATCGATGGGATGGTCAGCGGTGGATGGTGGAGATGATCAGGAGGGTGGCGAGGACCAGCACCCCGGCGGCGGAGACGGCGTAGGCCGCCCTCACCCGCACGGGGCCGATCAGCCGGACGAGCGAACGCCAGCCGGACGGCGGGCAGTGTCGGACCAGCGCAGTGAGCGCGGTGAGGTCCGCCAGCCACGGGCCCCGGACCCACGCCCGGCACACCGGGCAGATCCCCAGCTCCTCCCGCGGCTCGGTCGAGGGCGGGGTACCGCCCGCGAGGCTCACTGTCTGGGTCCCTCGGCGGTGACCTGCGCGGTGCACCCGACATGGTCGACGATCCAGCAGTCGATCAGGTCGCGCGCGCCGTCCTGCTGGCCGTGGCCGTACTGCAGGCAGCGGCGGCAGACGCCACACGCCCCGCGCTCTGCCTCCGGTTGTTCGGGCGACGAGATGGTGCGCTCGGTCACCGCTCCTCCGTGGGAGTGCTCGGGCAAGTGGAGTGCGCGACTACGGGCCAGCCAAGCGGGGCGCCGACCGTGGGGGTGTAGGCGTACCCGACCGGATGAAGAAGGCCGCCACCCGCACCGCAGACGATGCACGTCTCGCCTCGGACCTGGGAGGGTGCGTAGTCCGCGGCGACGGTCGTCTTGCCCAGCCAGATCTGTCTGGGCATCATCGCGCGGAGCAGATACCGTTCGACCGCCGACCGATCCGCCCCAATCTCCAGGGGGTGCTCGCCCAGGATGACGACGACGGTGCCGCCGCGACGGGCGAAGTCGGACCAGCCCTCATCTGTCGGGAACCGCAGGGCGGTCTCGGCGCGGGGCAGGATCGCCATCGCGTGATCCTCGTGCAGCACCAGCCGCAGGCCCGGCGCCGGGAGCGGCTCGTGCGGCGGCAGCAGGCCGGCCCGCGCGGCAAGGGACCCCAGGCCGGGCGACGACGCGTCCGACGGGGTGATCAGCACCATGCTCACCAGGCCGTCCGGGGTGGAGTCGATCCACGTCCACGCGGACAGTGCACTCGCTGTCGGGCGTTCGGCGGCTGTCATCAACACGGCCCCCTCCTTGGTCGCCGGGTCTACCATCACCACCAAGGGTCGACCTGTGATCACCAGATTGTGAGCCCCCAAGGGGTGGCACAGGGTGGCACTTCTGCGCAGGGTGGCAGACGAGGGTAGGACAGGGACATGAAGACGACGAAGACGCCGAACGCGCGGCTCGCCGAGTGGCTGGCCCGGACAGGCCTGAGCAACGCCGGGTTCGCCCGGCGAGTCAAAGCCGCAGCTCAGCAGGCCGGGCACCCGCAGGTGGCGCCTGATGCGACCGCCGTCCGGCGATGGCTCGCAGGCAACCGCCCCCGCCGGCCGCTGCCGGGGATCATCGCCGACGTCGTCTCAGCCACGGTCGGATACCGGGTCACATCGCACGAACTCGGGCTCGGTGAGAGCCCGGCCGAGGACCGGTCGCTGCTGTACAACCGCGACTGGGTCGTTACGGTGGACACCGTCTCTGACCTGGGGAGAGCAGACGTGGACCGCCGCCGATTCCTTGCCGCCGCACCGTTCGCCGCCGTCGCCGCCACCGGACCGTCCCGGGACTGGCTCCTCAACGTCCTTGACCAGGAGCCCGAACCTGGCCCCCGCGTCCTGCTCGAGGACGTCAGTGCCGTCAGGAACATGTTCTCCGAGTTCCAGCGCGTGGACATCTTCCAGGGCGGCGGCAGCGGCCGGCTCCTGCTCACCCAGTACATGAACATTCACGTCTACCCGCTGTTGAGGCGCCCGCAGCCCGACGACGTCCGCCGGGCCCTGTGTGAAGCCGCCGCCGAACAGACGTACCTCCTCGGGTGGATGGCCTACGACTCGGGCGAGCACGGCACCGCCCAGCGCTACCTGATCCAGTCCCTCCGCCTCGCTGAGGAGTCGAGGAACGTGCCGCTCGGCGCGCACGTCCTGGCTGGCATGGCCGACCAGGCGACCCTCCTCGGTCACCCCGACGAGGGGCTGCGGCTCGCCCAGTCCGGACGGCAGGGCCTGCGAGGAACCTCCGCCGCCGCGCTCGCCGACCTCTGGGCCCTGGAGGGCAGGGCGCTCGCCGCGCTCGGAGACAAGACTGGCGCCACCCGGGCCGTCACCAACTCCGAGGCCGCAGCCGAGAGCATCGACCACGAGCGCGAACCCGAGTGGGCGCTCTTCATCGACCCCGCCTACCTGCACGGCGAGCACGCCATGACCCTCAGGGACACCGGCGACCACGACGGCGCCGCCGAGCACGCGCGCCTCAGCATCGACCACGCCCGCCAGCAGAAGCGCGCCCGCCGCGGCGCCCTTTCCCAGGCCGCACTCGCCGCGACCCACCTCCAGCGACGAGACCTGGAGCAGGCGCACGCCGCCGGCCTCCGGACGCTCGCGCTCGCCAGCCAGGTCAAGAGCAGCCGGGCCGTCGAGGCCGTGGTCGACCTCCAGCGGCGGATGGAGCCCTTCGGGAAGAGTCGGCTGGTGGCCGACTTCGCGGAGCGCGCCAGGGCGCTGACCGCCGCCGCGTGAGCCGCTGACCTGCCCTGTCAGTGCTCTCGCCTACGATGGCGGTATGCCCAAGTCCCTGCCGTTGCCCGATGACCTGCTGCCCCTCCACGTCGCCGTGGTCGAGGCCGACCGCGGGATGACTACGGTGCGGCTGGCCGGTGGGGACGTGGACGTGGCGCGGGCGGCATACGTGGAGGCGATGCTCGCCCTCCGCGCCCACCCGATCTGGGTCCAGGCCCAGGCGGAGGCATGCTACGCGCAGACGTGGCAGGCGTCGCTGGAGGCAGCGAAGACGGCGCTTGGCGACGGGGCGGTAGCGGCGGCGGCCTGACCGCCGGCGTCCTGGGGGGCAGCCGCCCCAGCATTGACCCGCTATTCGCCGAGGCCTGCCGCGCGAAGTTCCTCCCACAGGGCGGCCACCGTCTCAGGACCCGGCGCATCCCGCGCCCGCTCGGCCGCCGCGTCGAGCCGCGCACGCACTTCAGCCGGCAGGTCCCGGGCCCGCGCGCCGAGCTGGTCCAGGCGCGCGGTGTGCCCGGGCGGTGGGGCGAGGATGTCGTCGTCCATGGCGTCATGATGGCCGAGCCCGCCGTCCAGCCGCGCCGGAATGCACGAACCGCCCCCGCCCTCCCGAAGGAGGGCGGGGGCGCGGTGCTTCACGGGCGGATGATCGCCAGCGCAGTGACCAGAGCAGTCAGGATCCCCGAGGCGATGCCGACGACCGCCGCCATCACCTGCACCCGCCGCCGGTCCGACTGCCGGACCTCCTCGGCGGCGGCCCGGGCCCGCTCGGCGTCGACCAGGCGCCGCTCGTGGTCGGTGAGGGTGGCACCATGATCGGCCAGCATCTGCCCCGTGTGACGGTCGGACTGTCTCAGCAGGTCCAGTGATCCCTTGATCTCCGCCAGTCCGGTGCTGAACTCGCCGCGTAGCTCTGCCAGGGCGACCGCCATAGTCGTGAGAGGGTCCGGGGCCGGGCTGGTCACTCGCGGACCGCCCGGGTGAGCGCGTCGTCGTCGGGGTCCGGCACGGCGCGCAGCCAGCGCGGCAGCAGCTTGTCGACCGCGGGCAGGGACATCACCTTGGTGACGCCAGCGGCTACGGCCAGGCCGACGCCGACACCGGGCGTTGCCTCGGGGATGCCGGATGCCTGGACGATCAGCGGCAGCGCAGCCGCGATGCCGAGGCCAGTCTGGACGGTGGTACGGATCGTACGGCGTGTGGAGTCGCGCATCGTCAGTTCCCCTTCGTGGTGACGTTGAGCTCCAGGCCGTCGGCGAGGGCCTGCTCGACCGCGGCGCGCACCTGGTCCTGGGTGGTCTGCGGCAGCGACCGCAGGGCCTGCCCGAGCGGCCCGACGACCCAGCGGAGCGGGTGGTCGCCCGGGTCGGCCGGGTCCGGCTTCAGGGACTGGAGCAGCCAGTACAGGACGGAGTGGGTGTCGAGGTCGCGGGTCGCGTCGAGCTGGCGCCGGACGGCGGCCTCGATGTCGCCGATGGTGATGCTGGCCAAGGGGTCCTCCTCGGGAGTGGGCTTGGGGGTGGGCGGGGCGGTCGCCCCGGTCGCGCGGGCCACGATCGCGGGGAACACCCGCTCGTGGAACTGCGCTACGCGGGCGTCGCCCGGGCACGCCGTGCCGGACGTAGACCACGACCGGTGGAGCCGGTGGTAGCCGTAGCCGGGGTCGTCCGGGGTCCGGCAGATCCGGAGCGGGATGCCGTGCTGCTGGTGCATCCACACCCCGATCCGGACCAGGGCCTCGACCTGGGCATCCGTCCACGGGTCGCTGTTGTCGTTGTCAGCAGCGGTCTCGACGCTCACCGCGCCGGTCCGGTCGCCGCGCCGGTTCGCCGCCGCGTTCGCGTCCGCCCTCGTCTCGGTGCCAACGAACTGACCGACCGACCCGTCGTAGCCGACCCCGAAGTGCGACTCCAGATTCGTCGAGTCCCGCCAGTACTGGTACGTACGCCGTGGCGTCCACGGCGCCGCGATGCTGTGAAAGATCAGCTGCGTCGGCACGATCGCCGGCTGCTCGTCCGACTCGGGTTGGAGCTCCATCTTCTCCGCACCGGGGAACCAGGCCATCAGGCCTCCAGACATGGGAAAGCCCCGGCCGGTCTGGCGCGGGGCGGGGTGGTCAGGTGAGCGGGACGTCCTGGTCCGTGTACGCCACGGCGAGCCCGCTGTAGCGGCGGAGCGCGACCTGGTGGCCGGCGGAGGCGAGGGCCTGGGCGATCTGGCGCGGGTCCCGCACACCGCCCGTGTAGTAGCCGGTCTGGTGCGGCCAACCCGGGATGTCCTCAGCCGAGGTGATCGCATAGACGACCCACTCGCCCGGGTCGAGGCTCGGCCGGGCGAGCGCCAGCAACCACAGGTCGCCGTGGATCTGCGGCTGTCCGGCCGACGCGGACGACAGGGCGCCCGCCCGGCCGGCCATGAACTCCTGCGCCGCGAGGGGCGCCAGGCGCTCGGCGAGCTGCTGCGGGGTGTCGGCGCGCAGGGTGGTGACGGTGTGCACGGGGCTCCTCAGTCGGTGGCGCGGATGAGCTGCACCTGGGCGTGGACCGCCCCGGTGCCGGACGTGCGGACGGCCTCGATCGCGATCAGGTACTGGTCGCCGATCGAGACCGAGGTGGGCAGGGGCGCGGTGGTGTCGAGGGTGGCGCCCGCGGTGCCGGTCGCCCACACGGCGTTGTTGATGAGCACGCGGACGGTGCCGGTCGACCCGCCGGACGTGGTCGTCGCCACCATGAGGCGAAGCCGCCGCTTCCAGGCGATGTTGGAGGCGCGGCTGATCTGCGTGTAGGTCGTGGAGGTGGTCTGCGGCCACCGGGAGAGGTCCGCGTCCAGCGGCGGCAGCAGGGCATCGGCGGCCGCCGAGTCCGGGGTGCGGGCCCGCAGGTGGTCGAGGGCCGCGGCCACCTCCTCGATGCGGCGCGCCAGCCACGACGGCTCGCGCGGGAGCTGCTGGTCTCGGATGCTGCTGCTCACTCGTCCTCCAGGATGATCGGGGTGAGTCGGTCGGCGGCCGGATCGAGGGACCAGCCCCACGCGCGGGCGACGACGTCGACACCGGCCGGGTGCCTCGGTGAGGAGTCGATGTTCAGGCGCACGCTGTCGCCCAGGCCCCAGGCGGTGCCGAGCCGGGGCGCGCGGCCGGCGACCGCCTGCAGAGCCCACGCCCTGGTGCCGGTGCCCATCAGGGCGATCGCTTCGGCGGCGTGCCGCTCCAGCTGGTCGGCGTCCGTGATGCCCTGGCCCGGGGACCATCGGTGCTCCCACAGCGGCCACCCGGCCGCGAGGAGCTCGGAGGCGGTGTGGGCGGTGCTGGTGGCCCGCTCGCCGAGCGCCCGGTCGCCGCGCGCGGTGACCGAGGTGGCGCCGCGGCCGCGCTCGTAGGACTCGGTGAGGGAGTAGGAGGCGACGCAGCCGGGCATGTCGAAGACGGCCTCGGGCTGGCTGAGTTGGACGCCGATGGTGGGGCGGAGTCGCAGGACGAGGCTGAAGCGGCTGTGGGCGGCGTCGGCCCACAGGGCGTCCACGGTCAGCTCGGGTCCGCCGGCCATGGCGCTGATCTCCTGCAGGTAGGACAGGACCCCGCGGTCGTCGCCGTCGACGACCGCGTAGTCGATCGCGGTACCGGAGGCCACCGTGTCCAGGGTGATGGGCGGGCCGCCGGTCAGTGCCGGGGTCGAGAGTGCGGCCATGACCGATGTCTGGTCGAGGCCGCTGGCGGTGTAGTCGCCCGGGTAGCGGCGGTCGAGGTAGACCTCGGGGGTGGCGGCGGCGAGGCGCACGCTGTCCTCCGAGCCGCCTTCGCGCACCAGTGTGATGCCGCACCATGTCGGCTGGTCGGTGGCTGTGTCGACGGCGACGAGCATCGTGCGGCCGGGGTCTGTGGCCGCCTCCCAGTCGTCCGGCGCGCCGCCGAGGTGGAGGTCGAAGACGGCCGAGGTGTAGGCGCCGAGGCGGCGGCCGATCGGGCCGCCCGGCTGCAGCGACGGCAGCTCCTCGGCGATCGCGCCGGTGAGCAGGTCGCAGCCGTACCACGCCAGTTCGACCGGGTCACCGGTCACGTGGCGGCCTCGTAGGTGATGGTCCAGCGGAGGCTGGTGGTGAGGCTGGCGGTGACTGGTGACGACGTGGTGACCAGCGCCGCCGAGCTGCTGTTGAGGCCCGTTTTGACGTTGAAGGTGAGCACGGTGCCGCCGCTGGCGATCTCCGCGACGCCGAGGTAGCTGTTGTCGCCGGTGTTGATGTAGGCGCAGGATCCCTCGGTGAAGATGCTGTCGGACGCGGCGCCCACCGGCAGGGACATCTGCCAGGTGCCGGCGCCGCCCGTGCTCGTGGTGCCTGGCTCCAGCCGGCCCTTGTAGATGATCGTCCGCCCGATCCGCGTCCAGCGCCCCAAGAGGGTGCCGTTGCCGATCACGGGGTTGGAGCCGGGCGCGGTCCAGACCGGCGTGTAGGCCGCCCAGTCGCCCTGGGCGGCCCACGCCGACCCGGACCAGTACTCCGGCACCAGCCGGGCGACGTTGAACCTAGCCTGGCCGACGTACGAGCCCGGGGCCGCGATGTCGGCGGCCAGGCTGACCGGCAGCACGCCGCCCGGTGCCACCGTGTACTGCCGGGCGGCGGTGGAGACGGTGGCCGCACCGGTGCCGCCCGAGCCGGTGGGCGGCACGGTGATCGTGGCCAGCGTGATCCAGATCTGGGTGCCGGCCGGGGTCGGGGCCGACGGCGTCGACCCGGGGGTGCCCGCCAGGTAGACCGTGTCCGCCTTCCGGAAACCTGAGGCGTCGACCGCGGTGTCCCAGACGCGCAGGTAGACCAGGTCGATGCGGCTGTACGTGCCGTCGGCCGCGGTCAGGTTGCCCGGGGTGGTGGCCGGCAGCTGGGCCCGGTAGACGCCCTGGCCGGACCGGTGGAGGGAGGCCACTCCGGCGGAGACGTTGACTGCGGTCCCGGCGAGGGTCACGTTGAACCCGGGGTCACCGGGGCGGACGCCGGGCCGGGAGCCGCGAGCGGTGCCGTCGGACATGAGGAGGGGCGAGTCCATCAGGCGGAACTCGCCCTCGTCGTAGCCGAGTGTCGGGAGCCAGAGCGGATCAGTGGGCACGGGCGGGGCTCCTCACATCCAGGCCGACCGGCACGAGGCGGTCAGCAGCGCGGCGGGGTCGTAGGCGGGGCTGGTCCACGAGACCGTGACGGACTGGCGGGGGCCGATCTGCGGCCACTGGCCGGACAGGTACCGGCGGCGTGACACCCCGCCGGTGAGGGTCACGGTGTGCGTGGCGGTGTCGATGGTCAGGACCTCTCCGGCGAGCAGGGTGTCCGAGTAGGTGAGTGCGCGCACGGTCGCGTCCGGGTACTGCGTCAGGATGGTGAACCCGGGCGCCGGGCCGGCGACGGTGAGCAGAGGGCGGGTCGCGATCGACCCCGCGTTGGTGAGGGTGATGGTGCTGGCGCTGCTGCCCGCCGGGATGGTGAGCGGCAACGTGATCGGCAGCGTCACCCCGCCCGAGGACGTCGGCAGTCCCGCCGTCCCGGTCTGCAGGACGGTCGCGTACCGGCGCGGATCCTCGGCGGTCAGCATCACGCTGTACCGGGCGACCCGGTCCGTCTCGTAGGCGACCAAGGGCTCCCCAGACCGCCTCACCACCACCTGTTTGGGGATCGTCTCGGCGACGGTGAGCGTCGTGTCGGTGATCGCCGCCGCATCGAGCAGCTGCTCGACCGCCCCGTCCAACGCGGCCAGATCGGGCGCCGTGATCGTGCCCGCCAGCGTGATGACCCGCGCCCCCAGGTACGTCCTCCCGGCCCACACGCCGTGGTCGGCCTGCCGGTCCGAGTACTGCGTGCGGGTCGCGGGCCCGGCCCAGCCGCCCAGCCCGTCCTTGCCGACGGACCAGGCGACCCCGGCGCCGTCGACCACGCCCAGCTGCAGGGCGCCGAGCGTGACCTGACGGCCCAGGACCAGGCCCGGTGGATATCCGGCCACCGCCACCTCCTCTCAGCCGATGTGCTCCATGTGGCGCACGACGTCGGCGAGTTGCTCCTCGCTGGACTGGCGGGCGCCGTGCAGGTGGATGGTGGTAGAGCGGCTGTGGTCGTAGCTCGGGCCCGAGGCTGGTCCGGCGATCTGCCGGGCCGGGATCAGGTCCCGGGCGGTCGGCCCGGCCGGGATCAGCTGCTGACCGAAGATCCCGGCGACCTCGTCGAGCAGCTGCATCGACCGGGCCCGGCGACCGGGCGACAGGGGGATGTACGCCTCCGGGCCCGCCTCCGCCCACAGGATCGGACGCCGGGAGATCCCCGCCTGCCGAGTCGACAGACCGTCGGCCGCCGCCCGCACGCCGCCGTTCGCGTACCGAATGACGGAGCCGTTGGCCTGCTCGTTCGGCCGGTCGCCCGCACGGTGCAGACCGGCCGGGAAATTCGCCACGACATCGATGGCGATGGCCCGGCCGCGGATCCCGTTGATGGCCTGCTGGATCGACCGGGTCCCGTCGAACGCGTCGCCGGACGGCACGGTCACGCGGACCTGGCCGTCCGGGAGCTTCTCGACCGCGTAGCCGATGGCCCTCAGGTCCTGAAGTGCGTCCCCTGTCGGCGCCTTGACCGTGATGCTCTTGCCGGGCGGGACCGCGGCGAGCCGGTCCCGCAGCACCTCCAGGTCTGCGATGGTCTGGATCGCGCCAGGGTCGGTGACCCTGGTCTCCTTGACCGGCGGGAGGGTGGCGTAGGAGATCGTCAGCTGGTCAATCTGCTCCTGGGTGAAGCCAGCCTGACGCATGGTCGCCTTGAGCGCCTCGACGTCCCGCCCGAAAGCGATCGTCCCGGCGTCGACCTGACCGGTTTGCTCGGCGACCGCCTTGGCGTGCGCGGTCGCCGCCTCGGCGGCGCCGAGCACTGCAGCCTTGACCGCTCGCCCCTTCTCCGTGGTGATGTCGAGCGCGAGGCCGTTCTCCTTGACCGCGTCGCGCAGGGACTGGAGGTCCCCCTGGAATGCGATCGCCGACTGAGCGACCGAGATGTTCGTCCCGTTGAGCCCCGCGAGGACCTTCGACAGCTGGTCGGCCGCGGTCTCCGTCTTCTTGAGGTCGCCGGCGGTGTCTTCAGCCTGGTCGCCGAGCGCCTTCGTGCCGACGGCCGCCTTGCCGCTGGCCTCGCCCTCCTGCGCCATTGCCGTGGCGGCGTCCGCGATAGCGCCCTTGACCGTGCCGACAGACGACTTCAGCAGGTTGAGCTTGCCGGCGTAGTCGTCGATGCGCTTGCCGCCCTTGAAGACCTCGTCGGACCCGCGGGTGATCTGGGCCTGGACCTCGACCCACGCCTCCTTGCTGCCGAGCGCCGCGTCCGTGAGGTCCTTGAGGCTGACGCCGAGCTCCTTGGCGGCCGACATGGCGCCGCTCTTCTGCAGGGCATTGACCGCGTACGCCCGTGTGTTCTCGCCGACGATGCCGCTGTCCTGCTTGACGGCCGCGCTGAGCCCCTCGACGTCGATCTTTGCCGTCTTGTGGCTGCTGGAGAACAGCATCATTGCGGCGACGGCACCGCCGACCGCCAGCCCCCAGGGGCCGAACAGGAACGACGACGTCGAGGCCGCGGCTGCCGCGAGCCGGGGCATCGTGACGGCCAGCTCCACCAGGGCGGCCCGGAAAGCAGCGATCCTCGGGAGGGCCAAGACGAACCCTCCGACGGCGAGCGCCAGGATCCCGGTGATGCCGGCCACCGCGGTGACGCTCTCTTTCACCGGGCCGGGCAGGCTGCTGTACGCCTCGATCACGCCCGTGATGCCCTTGACCATGTCGCGCAGCACGGCGGTGGCCCCGGAGCCGGATTCGATCAGCGCGGTCTCCAGCGTGCCCTTGAGCCGCTCCAAATCGCCGATCAGGTTGTTGGTCTGCTGGGCAGCGGTACGGGTGGCGAACCCCTCGTCGTTGACGGCCCCGATCCACCCGCGGACCTGCTGCTCGCCCGACTTGTAGAGGATGGTCGCGGCTCGGACGGCATCCGAGCCGAAGATCACACCCATCGCGGCGTTGCGGGCCTCGGGGGTCAGGTCGCCGAACGCACTGGCCATCCGTCGGGCCAGCTCGGTGATGCCGACGAACTGGCCCTTCGCGTCGTACGCGGTGAAGCCGAGTTGGGCCATCATGGCGGCCGATTCGGCACTCTGAGGCGTCAGACGTTGCAGCATCGTTTTCAGCGACGTTCCGGCGTCGCTCCCGGTGAGCGCATTTTGCGCGAAGAGCGACAGCGTGCCGACGGTGTCCTCCAAGGACAGGCCGGTCTGCTGGGCAACCAACGCGGCCATCCTGAAAGCAAAACCCATGTCGTGTACGTTTGTTGCCGATTTTCCGGCGCCCGCCGAGATGACGTCCGCGATGTGCCCGACCTGCGCGCCACGCAGGTTGAAGGCGTTCATCGCCTGTGCAGCGATCACAGCCGATTCCGACAGCGAGAGCTGCCCGGACGCGGCGAGGTCGAGCGCACCACGCAGGGCGCCGCCGACGATATCCGCCGTCGAGACACCGGCCCGGGCCAGCTCGACCTCGGCGTCCGCCGCCTCCCGGGCGGAGAACACCGTGGCCTTGCCAGCGTCGAGCGCCGCCGTCTTCAGGGCGTCCAGCTCCTTGCCGGTGGCGCCGGACGCCGCCCCGACGATGCTCATCGACTGTTCGAAGCGCGCGGCAGCCACAACAGCCGCGCCGAACACCGCGACGAGCGCGATGCCGCCCATCCGCACGGCCTTCCATGCGTTCTCGGATCGCTCCGCAGACCCGACCATCGCGGCGCCAGTGGCGGCCGCCTGAGCGCGCATGGACGCGGACCAGGCGGTGGTCGCCGCCCGAGACCGACCCAACATCGTGGCCTGTGCGGCTGTGGCCTCCGCCGTCACCACGCCGATCGCCGCGGCAGCCTCTGCCACCGCCGCCCGCGAGGCGAAGGTGAGGCCCGCGGTGGCGGTCGTGATCGTGGCGGTCGATGTGGCAGACACCTGCGCGAGGGCCAGCGAGGAGCGGGTGCTCGCCGCAGTGACCTGCGTGACCGCGCTGGTCGCCGCGACGCCCGCTGCCGCGAACGCGGCCGGGATGCTGGCGGCAGCCGCGGCAGCACGCTGGCTCGCCGCCAGTAGACTGCCGCTCGCCGCGACGCTGCTGGCCGTGACGGCCACGGACGTCTGCGCGAGGACCATCGCGGAGCGGGTCCCCGCCGCGGTCACCTGGGCGAGGGCACCCGTGGCGGCAGCGGACGCCGCGGCGAAGGCCGGCGGGATCTCGCTGGCCGCCGTGGCGACGCTCTGGGTAGCGGTGGCAGCAGGCCGCGCGGAGGCCGCGGTCTCGGCCATGGCGGCGCGGGACGCCGCACCGAGTCGGCTGAGCGCGGAGGCCGCCTCCGTCGACAGGTTCACGGCTGCCGTGCCTGTGCGCCCGAGGGCCTGTGAGGCTCCGACCGCCGAGGTCGAGATCTCGCTCAGCGACCGCGTGGCCGCAGTGCCGGCCGCCCGGAACGTCGCCGGAACCTCGGCGGCGGAGGCCGCGACGCGCTGGGTGGCAGAGGCCGCCGGCTGCGCGGCCGCGGCGACCTCGCCCATGGACGACCGAGCCGTCGCCGCCAGCCGGCTGAGCGCGGCGGACGCCTCGGTCGAGAGGTTCACCGCGGCGGCGTCGGTGCGGGCGAGGGCCTGTGAGGCTCCGGCCGCGCTCGTCGAGATCTCGCTGAGCGAGCGGGACGCCGACGTGCCCGCCGCCGTGAACGTCGCCGGGATGTCGGCGGCCGACGCGGCGACGCGCTGGGTGGCGACCGCCGCGGCCTGGCTCGCCTCCGTGGTGACCCGCGAGGCGGAGACCGCCGCCGCCGCGGTGCGCTCGAACGCGGCCTGCTGGCTGCGCTGGGCAGCGGTCGCCGCCGCCGCGGCCTCCCCGAACGCGCTGTTGAAAGAGCGCTCGGTCTGGTCGGCCGAGGCGGTTGCCGCGGCCGCGATCCGCCGGGTGTCCTGCTCGGCCTGCGTCGCCCCGCGCCGGAACCCGCTGGTGTTGAGGTCGAGGCGCACGTTCACCGTACGGTCAGCCACGCTCGCCCTCCCTCCGGGTCACACGCACTTGGGCGCCTCGGGTGTCCGCGCCGGCGTCCCGCCAGCCGTCCAGGTGTCGGGCCGCGGTCGCGCACGCGTGGCAGCGCAGCACCTCGGCCCGCCAGCCCTCTTCGAGTTCGCCGTCGAGGCCGTCGACCAGCGAGTGACCGCAGCCGGAGCATGTCTCCGCCTCGACGGCGAGCAGGGCGAGCGCCCACGCCCGGTCTTCGTCGGTCCACAAGGCCTCGCCCGGGCCCGGTAGCGCCCGGCCCAGGAAGACGGACCGCGGAACGCCCCAGGCGCGGGCGGCCTCTACCTCTCGGCGGTGGAGGCCCGAAGCGCGGAGGCGGCCAGCGAGAAAGGGACGCTGGTGGCCTCGTTGTTCACCTGCCAGGCGGCCAGCTCCAGCTGGTCGCGCTGGCCCTGGTTCAGCACCTCGGCCAGCTGCTCGTACTCCTCCGCCGTCATGGCGGGTTCGACCAGGCAGGCCGGGACCAGCGCACCCGGCAGAGTCACCGGGTTGTAGAGCTCCTGGGCGTGCCTGCCCGGGTGCAGGACGAGCAGGTCGGACCACGCCTTCGCGGGCAGGGCCCGGAGGGTGAAGTCGCAGGCGCTGTCGCGGATCCGGTCCTGGAGCTCGGCGATCTCTTCGGCGATCGTGCGGCGCGGGTCCGCCTCGGCCAGCGACTCCGGCTGCCAGCCCGCGAGGTCAGCGAGCTGGCCCTCCAGCTGGGTGATCCGGCCGCCCGCCTCGCCGTCGAGGTACAGGGTGACGGTCGCGGTGCGGGGCCTCACCCGGGCGAGGATGTCGGCAGCCGTGGCGGTCTTGCGCGCGGCCATCAGGCGACCGTCACATACGTGTTGGGCTCCACGGTCACCTTCATCGGCGACTTGAACTTGCCGACCTCGTTGGCGGCAGGCGGGATGTTCGCGGGCTCTCCGCAGGCCATCAGGTACACCTCGACCTGCTGGCCGGCCGCCCACGCGGTCGCGTACGCCAAGTTGCGGCGCACGACGAGGTAGCCGTGCACGCCGTACCGCAGCGTCGAGTAGGCGATGTCGTCGATCGGAGTGGTCCCGCGCTTGAAGGTCAGCTCGCTGTCGTAGCCGATCCGGCCGACTTCCTTGGTGTCGAACTTCGACGCGAGGGAGCTGGTGTCGACGTCCGCGGTGGACGGGTCCACCTTGAGGCCGTCGGGGGTGATCCGGGGAGTGAGGTCGATGCCGCCGGTGAGCTCGGCGACTGTCGGGGCGGCGGGGTTGGCGATGGACGCGACCCAGGCCACCCGGGTCGTGCCGTCGACGATCGTGTCAGCCACGGTGCCCTCCTTCGGGCATGAGAGAAGCCCCGGCCGGGTGGCACGGGGCTGAGGTTCAGGCGGGGGTCAGATGCGGAGCGCGGCGACCGTGACGGAGGTGGTGGACGAGTACGCGACCGCGCAGGTGCCGTCCGTCGGGGAGGCGAAGAGGTCGGGCGTGATCGGGCCGATCAGTTTGTCGCCGGTGGTCGCCGGGACGGTGACAACCAGGTCGGCGGCGGTCTGCCCGCGGACCTTCGCCGTCGACGTGAGGGTGACGGTCATGCTGGAGCCGGCCGCGTTCTTGACGTGCAAGAAGACGCGCTCACCACACGGGACGGTGGTGGACGCCGCGGCGGCGCCGTAGGTGGGGGTCAGGCCGGCCAGCGATACGGCCTGCGGGGTGAGCAGGGGCATGGGGTGCCTCCTCAGGCGGGGATGGATCGGATCCGGTACTGGACCGGGAGATACCAGCAGGGCGGGGTGACGTCGTCGTCCCGGGCGAGGGGCGGCCCGCCGAGCTCCTCGGGCCGCCAGCAGACGCGGCCGTCGACCGTGAGCGGGGCGGCGAGCGCGGCCCGGACCCGGTCAGCCGTGCCGAGGGCGCCCTCCGGCGTGGTAGCCACACAGGTCACCTGCAGCAGGACGTCCAGCGCGGTGCGCTCGTCGGCGAGGCTCGCCGGGCCCGCCTGGCCGCCGGCCGGGTAGAGCACCGCGTAGGTCTTCGGCGGCGGTGCCGGGCCGGCCGGGGCGCCGCCGACGTACACCGGCAGCGGCACCGCAGCGAGCGCGGCCCGGACCGCCTCCACGTGCGGCAGAACAGCGGGCGCGCTCACAGCAGCGCCTCGCCGAGCGCCTCCACCGCAGCGAGGAACCGAGGCTCCTCGGCCAGCAGGGCCCGGCCGCCGTCGTTGTGGGGTTGGCTGTGCGCGGACCCGTACTCCAGGATCGCGCCGAGCGGGCCCTGCTCGCCGCCCTTGTCCGGGCCGATCACCGCGCCGGTGCCGGCGCCGGGCACGGTGGTGAGGTCGTAGCCGATCGTGCCGGGGTAGTGCGGCGCGTACCGGCCGCTGGAAGCCCGGGCGTTGTCCCGCCAGCCGTTCTTGATGTGCAGGGCGCCCTTGGATACGACCTGGCGGGCCTGCCGGTCGGCCTCCGCTCCGGCGCGGCCGAGGTCGGCCGCGAGGGCCGTCAGGCCGCTGATGTCCGCACTCATGACCGGTCCTCCGCACTGATCCGCCACGCTGTGGCCGTGGCTGACTCGGGTACCGAGGTCACCCACAGGACCAGCCCGGCCAGGCGGGCGTCCGGAGACGTGAGCACCTCGACCTGGTCACCGGGCATAACCCGCTCGCCGCCGGTGGTGACCGCTGCCCACGGCAGCGCTACCTCGTACCGGCGGAGGAC
The DNA here is from genome assembly GCF_042726075.1 of Kitasatospora sp. NPDC127035. Classification (NCBI taxonomy): domain Bacteria; kingdom Bacillati; phylum Actinomycetota; class Actinomycetes; order Kitasatosporales; family Streptomycetaceae; genus Kitasatospora; species Kitasatospora sp. NPDC127035. The sequence continues at coordinate 161,900 of NZ_JBHXDN010000006.1, forward strand.
GACCGCCCGCTGCCCGGCCTGGACGTCCTCGGAGAGGCCGGAGTCCGGCTTCACCCGGGCCCGGCCGCTGTAGAGCACGCGGGCGTCCGGCTGGACGGTCGCACCGGTCGCCGGGTCGTACACCTCGGAGCCCGGCCGGACCAGCCGCACGGTGTCGACCATGATGGCCTCGTGCGCCTCCCGGCCACGCGCGAGCAAGGGTGCGAGGTCGATCACGAGGTCACCGCCGGCGCGCCCGGCACGATGCTGAACGCGGACGTCCGGACCGGGGTGAGCGTCTCGATCTCGTGCTCGGTCAGGTACAGCTCGCCGGCGGACCGGGCGCTGTCCACCGTGTACGAGTAGTCGTCGATCTGCTCGGACCGCTTCCCGTCCGGGTTGCGGAGCACCCGCAGCACCATCGCGCAGCACACCGCCGTCGAGGCGGGCGTTGGCGCGGTGGCGTACTGCGGGAAGCGATCCAGGATGAGCGCGGTCGCGTCGTCCAGCCAGGCGGTCGCCTGGCGGGTCTCGGCTGTGGTGAGGTCGCGGCCGAGACGGTCCGCCAGGTCCGCGAGCGTCGCCAGGCCCGCCACGGCTCAGACCGTCAGGCCGGTGATGACGCCGTGGGCCTTCTCGTTGCCGTAGGCGAGGCCGACCTCGCCGTACAGCTGGGTGCGGTCCTTCGAGCCGGTCTTGGCGAGCGGCTCGGCGAAGAAGTGCCCGCGGCCCGGGGTCTCCAGGTAGACGGGCATGCACTGCTCCAGCGACGCGACGACGATCTTGTGCTTGGGCAGGTAGCGGTTGAGCATGATGTTGAGGGTGCCGAAGTCGGTCTCAAGCGTGGTCATGTTGACGCCGCCGACGTTGCGGCTGCTCTCCATGTACTTGCCGAAGAGGTTGCCGTAGGCGGTGGTGATCGCCCGCTTCTGCGCGGAGTTGGCGATCAGGGTGCCGGCACTGGCCTCGGACAGGCCGCCGTTGTCGAACACGGACTGCATGAGGCCGCCGATCCCGTCGACGCTGGCGGCGGCGGACTTGGTGACGTTGGCGGTGCCGTCGCCGACGAGGTCGATCGCGGCGCCGCCCTTGGTCGCGGCCAGCTTGAACGTGTTCGTCGCCGAGTTGACGACGTAGTAAACGGTGTCGGCCGTGACGCCGGTGGTGGTGACGATCGTGTCGAGGATGACCTGGTCCCCGTTGGCGAGGCCGTGCGCGGTGATGGTCACGGTGTCGCCGGTGCCCGCCAGGGCCCCGTTGCCGAGCGCGGTGCCGGCGTTGAGGGAGTTGGTGGTGATCGCCTGGAGGAGGCCGCGGGTCTGGCGCTTGGTGGTGTTGTCGGACGGCTTGTTGTAGGTGCCGTTGAGGAACGACCACTCGATGTCGCGCACCATCTGCTTGAGCATGAGCTCGACCTGGTGGTCCAGCTCGTTGGTGACCGGGTTGGCGGCCTCGATGTTCAGCCCGGAGTGCTGGCCGAAGGCGGCGAGCTTGGTGTAGCTGACGCCGACGGTCTCGTGGTGGATCTGGCAGATGTTGTCGACGGAGGCGCGGACCCGGTTCTGGTCGGTGGGGGCGTCCTGGCCCTCCAGGGCGACATTCTGGCCGGCCGCGCGCAGGTCCTCGACCTGCCACTCGAACTGGGTGGCGGTGGTCTGGCCGCCGCCGCTGAGGCCGCCGATCGCCGAGAAGAGCGGCGCGTCGGTCGGGGTGAGCAGGTGCAGCAGGCCGGTGTAGTTGGGCAGGTTGTAGGTCGTGCCCAGGGCGGTGATCCCCGACATGGGGCCTCCTTCGGTGCGGGGCGCGGCCTGGGCCTGCCCTCATGGACTACTTGGGTTTCGGTGCGGTCGCGAGCTTGGAGTTCTGCAGCCGCAGGACGGTGCGCCAGTCGCCCTTGGACTGGGCCTCGCGGATCTGGTCCTCGACGCCGACGGTGCCACCGGGGCGCGGGCCCTGGGACGGGTCCGGACGCGGGGTGCGCGGGCCGGTGTCGGCCTTCCAGTGCGGCTTGCGCTCCAGCAGCGCGACGAGGGCGGCCTCGATGCCGGCGGCGTCAACGGCGCCAGTGTCGGTGAGGAAGTCGGAACCGAGGGCGTCGACGGCGTCCTGCGGGTCGGCGAACCGGCCGGTAGCCAGCGACTCGACCTTCGCGGCGATGGCCTGCCGCGTGGCGGTGCTGGCGCGCTCCTCTGCCGCCTTGAGGCGGTCGGCGAGCTTCTCCGTCTCGGACTTCTGCGTCTCCTCGATCTCCGCGAGCCGCTTGGCCGCCTCGGCGTTGGCCTTGGCCCTCGTCTCGTTCTCCCGGCTCAGGGCCTTCCACTTCTCGGCCTCCGCCTGCCAGTCCTTCGGCGCCGGCGGATCGGTCGGCGCGGGCGGGGCCGGTGCCGGAGGCCCGGGCTGCGGGGCGGGGGCCGGAGGATCGGCAGGAGGAGTGGGTGTGGACATGATGTCTCCCGTTTCGGGTGATGGGCCAACCCCGTTGCGGGGTCAGGTGAGGTAGCCGTAGCGCCGCAGCATGCTGATCAGCTCGTCGCGGCTGTCGGCGCGCTTGTAGATCTCCTCCGGCAGGAGCCGGTGCGTGGTGAGGCGGAACTGCCGGCGGTCCAGGGAGCGCGGGATGAGGCCGCGCTCGCGTGCTCGCAGCCACTCGGAGCGGAAGAACGCGCCGCGTGCGGTGGTCGCGTCGTAGGTGGAGCGGAGCTTCTGCCCGTACGCCTCTGCGGTGTACATGCCCCGGCGGGCGTTGACGACGGCGTTGATGTCGGCGCCGTCCCGGATCGCCTGAGCCCCGTGGACCGTGAAGATCCGGTCCTGCTCAGCCCGGGAGAGGCTGTTGAAGTAGTCGCTGACGTTGACCGTGCGACCCCGGAAGGCCGTACGGCGAGTGATCGGCATGTGAACGCAGTCGCACCGCGGGTGCCGGGCGAAGCCCTGGTTGAAGGCGTACTCCCGGCCAGCCAGGACCGCGCACCGGGCGCACGACGGCGAGTTGAGCACCCGCACGTACCCACGGGTGCGGCGGTTTCCCGCCAGGCTCACCCCGGTGGCCTCGCGACCGGCGTCCGGCACCTCCGTGGCCGCCTTGCGGACCAGCGAGGCCAAGCCGCCTTGGAGGGCCTCCGGCGCGGTCTGGCCCGCCGCGAGTCGCCACCGCGTCTCGATGAACGGCTCGTACAGCAGGCTGGTGAGCGATCGGCCGTCCGCTGCCCGGCCGACAAACGCGTCGGCCGCCACCCGACCACCGGCCTCAGACACGGCTCCGTCAGCGGCGATCACCGCCTCGACGTAGGCGTCCGCCGGGGCTACCGCCTGCGCCTGGCCGGCGGTGACCGCCCGAACCAACAGCTGGCCCGTCGCCAGCCAGGACTCGTCGAGGGCACCGGGATCGACCGTGCGCCAGATCGCCTGTACCGCCTCGGCCGTCCGGCGGGCGGTGAGTTGCTGCTGGCGGTAGTAGGCGGCGGCGAGCTCCTCGGCGGTCGGCTCAGCCACCAGGCACCGGGTCGACCTCGGGGCCCGGCTTGGGACCGATCAGCGCGGCGAGGTCACCGCCCATCGAGCGGGTGAGCGCGTCGGCCTGCATCTGCCGCATACGGGCCTGCTGGGCACTGGAGTACCCGAGGTCCTCCCACGCCTGCTCAATCGGCAGGATCCCGGCTCCCACCAACTTGGTCGCCGCGTCGGCCTTCTGCGCGTAGGTGGGCGTCGCCGGGTTGGCCCACAGCGTCTCCAGCTGCAGGAGCGCCGGGTCCCACCCGCCGGTCTGGAACCGGCGCACGAGGCGCTGCATCTGCTCGTACCCGTCGCCCAGGGATCCGCACTTGCGCTCCGCCCGTTTCACCAGCCGGGCCTCACGCGAGCGGATCGCCGCGTCGCTCGCGGCGTCGTCCGCCGAGAGGCCCATGTAGTTGGGCGGCAGGGCGGCGAGCGCGGCCGTGATCCGGGCGAGCAGCTCGATCGTCGAGTGGAAGTTCTTCAGGTCGGCCTCGGGGAACTGGCCGACCTCGACCCCGTCGTCCTTGCGGTTCTTCGCGGTGGCCCAGATCCGGCCGGCCAGGCGCGACCACACCGACACCGGCTTGCCGTCCGGGTCGGTGAAGTCCTCCTGGTCGAACCCGAGCGCCCACCGGCGCGGCATGGCGTGAAACTCGGACCCGACCATCATGTCCGTGGCGATCTTGCACGCCGCGTTCGAGATCGGCAGGACGTCCGCCAGCTCGGTCACCCCACCAGGCACCAACAGCCGGCCCCGGTTGGCCAGGGTGACGACCGGCACCACGCCGAGCTTGTGCTCGTCGCGGTCGACCTCCAGCCACCCCCCCCGGCCCTTGAACTCGTAGTGGTGGGTGGCGTTGGGCAACTTCAGCGTCGCGAGCTGGTCACGCACGGCGCCGGTCAGCGGGTCGACGTCGTTGTACCGCTTCACCACCGCCCGCTCCTGGCGGGTCGCCGGGTCGTAGTCCGCGTGGACCTGGAGCGGCGACTCTGCCGTGATCAGCGGTGTATCCGAGTCGGCCCTGTTCGCGCCGACGAAGACGAACGAGCGGCGCATCACCAGACCCTCGACGTGAGCCTTCTGAGACTGGCCGGCCATGCCGTTCGCTTTCCAGACCCTCCACATCTCCTTGTCGCCACCCTCGGCGTCCGGCAACCGGAACCCGGTGACGTCCAGGCGCTCCTCGACCGCATCGACCACCAGCCTCGGCCAGTTGATGACGACCTGCTGCATCTGCTCGCCGAGCTCGGCGAGCAACTCCGGATGCAGGTAGGCCAACGGCTGGCAGCCCTCGTAGAAGCGGTTCAGCTCCTGCAACTGGGGCAGCTCCTCCTGGTGGCCAAGCAGCAGGAGCTGCAGCCACTCCTCCGGGCGCAGGTCCATCAGCGCATCACCACCATCCGGCCGGAGCGTTTACGGTTGGCGCCGGCCGCGATCGCGTCGCTGCGGGCTTCCCAGGACAGGACGCCGGCCATCGCCGCGTCGATCTTGAACGGGCTGTCGTGGCGTTCCTTCTCGATGACCCACAGGGGCTGGCCCCGGTCGTCGAGGATCCGGATGTGCCGCTTCCGGGCGTTGGCGATGTGCTGGGCGAACACCTGGTCGCCGCTGTTGCGGACATCGCCAGCCTGCTGGGCCCGTTCGTAGGCCCGCAGCGCGTAGCCGATCTGCTTGGGCCGGTTGGTCCACCACTCGTGCACCCGGTCCTTGCCCCACCGGCCGGCCCACTGAGTCACCGTGCCGTCCCACCACGGCGGGTCGGCGTAGACCCGCAGCACCTTGAAGGTGTCGAGGGCCTGCTCCAGGGCGGCGTTCACCTCGTCCTCGGGGCACTCCCAGTCGGTAGCGCCCGGCGGGCACTCCCAGATGCCGATCGGCCACTGGAACCCGGTCTCGACGTGGGTACCGATCAGGGCCGTCGCGTCGCGGAACTGCGCGCCGTCGAAGCCCACGACGATCTGATCGCGGGGCGGGACGACGAACGCCGGGTCGGCGAGGTCCACCCACCGGGCGGCGTCGAAGGCCTGCCGCCCGGCCTGGACCCGGCGGTTCAGCCAGACACGTTCGAAGTACCCCTTGTCGGTGTCGGGCTGGTTGTACAGCGACGCCACGTAGTCGACCTGGCCCTCGAAGTCCGGCCACGCGGCGATCGCCGGGCCGGAGGCCTCGCGGATCGCGGCACGCAGCTGCTGTTCGTCGCTGAGGTCCTCGTCCGGGCGGGGGGCCGCCTCGCGGTGGAAGAAGAACAGCGTCTTGTCGCGGGTCTTGCCCTTCGCCACCAGCTCGGCGTACTCGTGGGTGCCCTCCGCCACCGAGCCCTCGCCCGGCGTGTACGTGGTCGTCGTCTCCAGCGACCACGGGTCCGCGAGCATCCGCTTCGGGATGTTCGCCAGCATCGTCTGGTGTGCCTCGCGCAGCCGCGGCAGGACGAACCGGTGGGTCTCGTCGAAGTGCTGGAAAGTCGTGCGGGCGCCGTCGCGGGAGTCCGGGGAGGACGCCAGGGCCTGGGCCTTGCCGTCGCCCCCGATCCGCATGATGCGCTCCAGGCCGACGTCGAACAGGTCGGCGTCCTCGCCCTCGGAGACCATCACCAGCAGGGCGCCGTACGCGAGGTCGGAGGTCTGCTCCTCCGTGTAGGCGACCATCGGGATGTACGGGTCGGTGACGGGCACCCCGACCGGTTCCCCGCGCGCGTCGAACCCGTCGCAGCGGACCGGGGCCTCCGGGTGGAGCTCGGCGAAGGCGACCGCCGCCGCCAGCTCCGTCTTGGCGGTGCCCTTCCGTACGGACAGGGCGACTCGCTTGAAGCGACGCCGGCCGGCGCGCGGGTGCCCCTGCGGGTACACCTCGTACCAGCGGTAGATGAGCGCCCGCTTCTCGGCGTCCAGGGTGTACGGCTTGCCGCGGAGGTCTCCGGGGCCGTGGACGCACCGCTCCTCCAGCAGTGCGCAGACCTGCGGGCCCAGAGTCGGCCAGGGCTCCTCATCGACCTGCGGGACGATGAGGATGCCCACCGTCAGACCGCGTACAGGATGGACCGGGGGTCAACAGGCTGACCCTCGGGAGCGGCGTCGGCCGCCGGAGGCGGGACCCGGCGCCGGCGGGTGCGCTCGGAGGCGTCCTCGCCGCGGTCGATCTCCCACTGAAGCCGACGGCGGTCAATCGGCGTCAGCCCGAAGCACTGACGCTGGAGACGGATCTCGGAGGCCAGCGACGTCGTCGGGCTCTGCCAGAAGTCGTCGACCAGGATGGCGAGCAGGAACAGACCGTGGATGTCGGCACCGCCGCCGATGAACTCGCCGGCCATTGGAGACGCCCACACGTCCTCCCACCAGGCCAGCGTCATGGCGTGCCAGGGCCGAGCCTCGGGGAGCTCGGGTGCGACGAAGCCCTCGGGGAGCTCGGCGAGCAGGCGGGCGGTCGACGCGCGGTTGCGCCGCTGTCGAGTGGCTGGGCTCTTCGGGAGTTGGGGCATCGGGTCCTCCTGGTCGCCGTTCCGGCGAGCTGGCGGCGGGGCCGTTGCGGTCCCGCCAGTTGCTACAGAGGGTCACCATCGGGGCGCGTTCGGGGCCCTGGGATCCGTACAGACAGAAATCCCCCTCCCCCGCGGGTCCCGCCGGGTCGGGCGGAGGGGGTCACCCCCCTGGGGTCAGTCACCCTCCGTGGTCGACAGCCAGAGGGAGCCAGCAGGTAGCGACCGGCCTGCCAGGGCACACTGGACGGCCTGGCACTCCTCGGCGGTCCACGTGTGCTCCTCAGCGACCATCAGGCCGCCTCCGGGCAGCCGGTGGAGCTCCACCGTGTGCTCACCCATCGGTGCTGGCGGGCATCCGGTAGACGGTGATGTAGCTGGCGCCGAGGTCGCCGAGTGCGGTCACGTCGACCTGGGAGACGACGACCCCGGGGATCAGGACCTGCTGGTCGACGGTACGGCGGACGGTCCAGACGCGGTTGCGGTTGTCCGGGTCGACCAGCTTGTGGCCGGTGCTGGATCGCTGGAGCTCGTGGTAGCGGATGACGGTGTGGTCGGCGGTCTGCTCGATGGTGAGCGGCAGGTCGGCGGACACGTCCTCCGGGTTGACGCCGTTGGCTGTGAGCCAGTTGCACAGCAGCTCGCGGTGCTTGTCGATCTGCGTGGGTGTGATGGTCAGCAGGACCTGGTTGCTCATGCGTTCCATCCTCCGGGTTGGTGGCGGCCGGTCTCGCGGCTGTGGCAGCTGTGGCAGAGGCCTCGGCCGTGGCGTGGGTCGTCGGGGTCGTGGCCGGCGTCGACGAGGTCGCGTCTGCTGAGCGGGTGGTGGTCGGCGTGCCTGCTGGGCTGGCCGCACGGGGCGCCGTGTCCGTGGTCCTGCTGGGTGCAGACGCATAGCGGGTCGCGGGCGAGGACGCCGGGGCGGAAGCGGGTGCGGTGCTGCTGGCCGTAGCCGCGCTGGGTGGTGGTGCCGCGGGCCCGGTCGGCCTCGGCTCGGTGGGTGGGGCAGCGTCCGCTGTCGGTGATCGTGGGGCAGCCGGGCACGGTGCAGACGGTGCGGGCTCTGCGTCTGGCCACTGCGGATCACCTGCCTCTAGGCTGTGCGCCCTCTGGATTGAGGGGGTCGTGATGTCGTCTCAGGTGACGCAGGGTGTGATGGTGGCCGGGCTGGTGCTGGCGGCCGGGGGGTTCGCGCTGGGGTTCTTCCCGGTGGACGAGGAGTGCGGGTCGCCGTGGTCGCCGAAGGAGTCGGGGTACTCGCGGGATACGTCGGCGGAGTGCACGCTGAAGATCAGCGAGCGGCAGGCGCCGGCGTGGATGCTGTTGACCGCCGGGGCCGCGGGGCTGTTCGGTGGTCTGGCCGCGCGGCCGAAGCTGGAAGCGACCGCCCCGGCCAACCCGGTGGAGGAGGAGCCGAAGCGGCGCGGTGTGGGCGAGGGGCCTTTGGTGCCGTAGGTCAGGCGGCGACGGAGCCGACGGTGCGGCGCGCTCGGTCGCGGGTGGCCCGCTCGGCCCGGGCGGCGGTGAGCTGGCGGTAGAGCGGGCGGCCACGCCCGTCGAGCCCGTCGGGGGTGATGATGCCGCGCTCCTTCCACTTTCGGACGGTGGCGGGGTCGACGCCGCAGAGGGCGGCGACTTCGGCGGTGGTGAGCAGGTCCTCCATGGTCGCGGCCTCCCTCGGGAATGCCGAAGGGCCCGACCGTGTGGTCGGGCCCTTCCTGATGTAGGCGCACGTGTGGTGCTGTCAGCAGCGTGACACACGGCGTGGATCATGGCAAGCGGCTACTGCGCGGCGGTCTTGAATCGGCGGTAGTAGCGGCCGGCGGTGGCCTGACTCACTCCGCACTGGGCGGCGGCAGCCCGGGTGCTCAAGTCGCGGCGCCAGCAGCGGTGGAGGGCGACGACGGTCTTGTCCGGGAGGGCGGTCCCGTGCGCCGGTCGAGTCAGGCTCGGCGGGGGTGACTCGGCCAGCTCGGGGCCGCCCTGGGGCGGCATCGTGGTGCGGTAGACGTGCGGGCCTGCGAGTGCGGCGGTGATGGCGTGAGTCAGGTCGGGTGTGGTGGTCATGGGTGGGTGGCCTCGGGGTGAGTCAGGCGGCGGAGCGGAGTTCGGCGATGAGCTGCTCGGCGCGGGCGACGTAGTCGGTAGGGCTGAGCTCGGTGCGGCAGTGGAGGCACTCGCGCCAGCCGTCGGTGCGCTCGCAGAGGGCGAGGAGCTGGCAGGCGGGGCAGGGCGTGCGGGTGGGGCGGGCGGAGCGGATGGGGTAGCGCGCGACGCGGTTGAGGTGGGCGTGGAGGGTGCCGATCTCGGCGGCGAGGTCGGCGGCGTAGACGCGCTGGGCGGCGAAGGGGACGTGGAAGGCCAGGATCTTGATGCTGGTGCTGGCGGGCAGCTCGCCGGGGATGGCCGGCAGCTTCACCCAGGCGGTCCAGTCGTTGGCACGGGCGCGGTCGTCGAGGACGGTGGAGGCCCAGGATCCGAGGATGTCGACGCTGGGCTCGGTGGGGTCGGTGAGCGCGTCGAGGGTGTCGAGGCGGACGGGCAGCGGCGGGGTGCGGGTGGCGCCGGAGACGCGGGTGCCGCGGGTGGTGGTGCTGGGCAGGAGCGCGAGGTAGGTGTGGGTGAGGATCTCGGGCAGTTCGGCGAGCTGTCGGTGGAGGCGGGTGGTGGCGGCGGGGGTGAGCATGTCCGGTCTCCTGTGCGGGGGTTGCGGTCAGCTGGGCTGGTAGTTGTCGAGGTCGTGGATCACGTCCTCGACGGGCCGGGGCGGTGGGTCGCGGGGGAACTCGTCGTCGGCGGTGAACAGCTGCTCGTCGGTGAACCGTTCGTCCTCGTGCCGATCAGTGCCGCTCACGGCCGGGCCTCGGCCCGGCGGCGGGCGGACAACCATGCCGACCGGTACCGCTCAGCGCGGGCGGCCTGCTGCTGGAGCTGGGCGACGTACGCGCCGGACGGTGCGCGGCGGACGGCGGCTCCGGCTCCGGCGAGGGATGCGCGGAGCTGGCGGACGCCGGCGCGGAGGAGGGCGGTCTCGTCGGGGGTGAGGGGGCGGTGGTCGGTGTGGCCGATGAGGTGGTCGAGTTGCTCAGCGGTTGGCGGGTTCACCATGTGAGGTCTTCCTGGTGTGCGGTGGGGCTGGGTCCGGCGGGGCGGGGGATGAGGCCGGAGTGCTCGGCGGCCTCGCGGACGGGGTCGGGTGCAGGCCCGGGGTGCTGGTCGCCGAGGCGGGCGCCGTGGCAGAGGGCGAGGAGGATGGTGCCGGAGCCGGCGGCGTAGAGGCCGCCGGCCACCAGCAGCAGGTGCGGGGTCGTCACCCGGCGGGACCGAGGCTGATCGGCGCCCAGAGCGCGGCCAGATGCTTGGTCATGGCGGCGAGGTACGTCCGGACGGCAGCCTCGTCGGTGTCGGTGACCGGGATGCTGTACGACATGCAGCTGCTCTTGCGCGGCATGATGAAGAACAGCTGCAGCTTCTCGCGGCCGTCCCAGTCGTGGTGGCCGGGCTTGTGCCAGTCCCAGCGGTAGAGGTGGTTAAGGTCGGCGTCGAGGTGGGGGGCGACCTCGGTGGCGAACTCGTTCCAGTCCTCGCACTCGTTGGTGTAGCCGTCGGCGCCGTAGTACGGGTGGTCGATCTCCCAGAGGTGCTGGGCGGGGGTCTGGTTGGTCACGGTGTTCCTCTCGGTCGGGGTGGGGCGGCCGGGACGGGGTGTCAGCGGTGGCCGGTGGTCCAGCAGGTGGGGCAGATGTCCCGGCCGCCGGGGCGCGTGTGCCAGCCTTCGGGCTTGCGGAAGGCGCGGACGGCGGCGGCCGTGCCGTCGAGGTGCGGGGTGTGCGTCTCGGCGCCGCACCCGGTGGCGTTGCAGCGGATGACGGTGATGCGGTGGGCGCTCACGCGGCGGCTCCGGCGGGCACGGGCAGGGCGGCGGCGAGGATGGCGCGGCCGAGCGGGATGGGGACGGCGTTGCCGATCTGCTGGGGGATGTCGCTGCCGGTCCACGGGTAGTCGGCGGGGAAGCCCTGCAGCAGGCCTGCCTCGGCGGGGCTGAGGCGGTCCAGTTCGCGGCCGTCGCGGTAGAGGCGGAGGCGGTTGATCTTGCCGGTGACGGTGAACGCCGGCTCGGCGGAGGTGCGGCGGCCGCGCTTTGCCGGGTCGCCGCCGGTGCCGTAGTTGGACACCGCGGTGAACGGGCCGCGGTCGAGCACGTCGCCCATCGAGACCCACGGCAGCAGCGCCGGGTCACCGGCCTCCTGCGGGATGCCCTTGACGTACCGTCGGTGGGTCGGCGCCGGGAGGGCCGCGGGCGCCCCGTGGCGGGCGATCAGGGCGGCGCGGCGGCGGGTCTGCGGCGCCCCGTACTCCTCGGCCCGCAGCACCCCGCACACGGCCCCGTAGCCCTCCGCCCGCAGGATCTCGGCGTACGCCTCCCAGACGGGCAGCACCGCCGGGACCTGCTCCAGGACGATCGCCTCGTACGGGCGCCCGGCGTCGATCGCGTCAAGGGCCCAGCGCAGGGGTTCGAGGACGAGGGCGGTCCGCGGGTCGGTCAGGGCGGCGAGCGCGTCGGTGATGTCCTCGCGGGCGGCGAGGCGCTTCGCCAACGCGAGGACGAGGTCGAGTTGGGCGCGGCCGGCGCCTTGGCCGGCGACGGTGAAGGTCTGGCAGGGCGGCCCGCCGAGCAGGATCTCGGCGTCGGGGAAGTCGGCGGGCCCGTAGCGGCGGACGTCGCCGACGACGGTGGCGTGTTCGACGGCGGTGCGGGTTGCGCAGGCGTCGCGGTTCTGCTCGATGCCGGTGCTGGGCACGCCGAGTTGGTGGGCGGCGAGGTCGAGGCCGCCGGGGCCGGCGAACAGGTCGACGATGCGGGGCTGCATGGTGGCGGTTCCTCAGCTGGTCGGGGTGCGGGCGGCGGACGCGGCCGGGCAGTTGGCCTTGTGGTCGGCGACGAGCCGGATGTACTCGCGCTCCGTCTCTGCGGTGACGGTGGCGAAGCAGCGCCCGCAGGTGAACTCGGCGCGGTCCCAGCCCTGCTGGCTGGTCACCGGCCCGCCCCGGCGACGGTGATCGCGTCGAGGATCTGCTCGCGGGTCGCGGCGATCGGCTCGCCGTACCTGGCCGGGGGGAGCGCTGCGACGCGAGCGTGCGCGGCGGCGAGCACCTCGTCCCGGTAGGCGTCGAGGGCGGCGGCCCGTTCGGTGGGGTCGGTGAGTTCCATCAGGTCGGTCAGGCGCTGGCGGGCGGTGGTCATGGCGGGGCTCCTGGGGGGTGTGTGCGGGCGTGGCGGGTGTGTGTCGGGGCGGCGACGGCAGGGGCCGGAGGACCTCCCCGGGTGGGTGGTCAGCCGTCCTTGTGGCCGGTCCAGTGGCACCAGTGGCAGCCGGAGCCGTCGCAGTCGGTGCAGGCCGGCGCGTCGTCTGCGTTGCACCTACGGCAGTGGTTGGCCCGCTGGGCCTCGTGGCTGGGGCAGATGCGTCCCCATGTGGCGTAGGGGTCGTCCGCATCCCGCTCCAGTTCCGCGTTCTCCGCCGCGGCGCCGTTGGCGGCCTCGACCGCGCAGTCGTCGACGAAGAATGCGCCGTCGTCGACGCCGTCGTCACCGAAGGCTCCCCACTCGGTGCGGCCGTCGACATCCTTCGCGGTGCACTCGGTGATGGGGTCGCCGGTCACGTCCTCACGCGGGGTGTTGCCGTGCTTGCACATCTTCGTGACCAGGGGCTCCAGCGGCGGACGCCTGCTGTTCTCGGCCTTGGCCAGTTCGGGGTAGGCGCGGCGGATTTGGGCGGTGGCCAGGGCGAGGCGCTCGGCGGTCTCGTCGAAGCCGAAGTTGTCGGCCCAGCCGTCGATGTAGTCGGTGCCGCGTCGCTCCATCTCGGTGCGGACCGTGTCGCGGACCTGCTTAGCGGAGAGGCCGTTGCCGATCGACGCGAGCCGGTCCATGTCGATGTGGCGGTGGGCGCCGGCGAGGTAGCTGGCCAGGTCGCCGATCGAGACGCGACGGGTGATGCGCAGGTCAATGCGGTAGGTGCCGTCCTGGCTCATGGTGGCGGTGGGCATGGCCATCTCCTTCGATTTCTCCGTCTTGGTGTACGTACACCGTAGCCTCTGGTGTACGTACACCGCAAGTGGTTCGGCCCTACCGGCGTACGTACACCCGGGGTACTGTGTGGCCATGCCGAACGCCCCGAAGACCCAGCACCGCTCAGTCCGCTTCGACGACGACACGTGGACCGACTTCCTCACCGCCGCCAAAGCCCAGGGCACCGACCGCGCCAAGCTCCTGAACGAGTTCGCCGCCTGGTACCTGCGGCGCCCCGGAGCGAAGCTCCCCGCCCGGCCCGAGGTACCGCCGAAGCCCTGACCCACCCCGCCCTTCAGCCGCCGGCCGACGCCGAGCGGCTCTTCGTGCTGCCCGAACGCGGGGGCGAGAGGTGTGGTCACGAGATGCCTCCTGGGGGTCGTGGTGGGTGTGTGTGGTGGCTCAGGCGGTGAACAGGGGCAGGTCGAGCGGGCGGTCGAGTCTGGCCCGGCAGAGCGCGGCGTACGGCTCGTGCTGCTCGACGCCGACCGCTCGGGCACCCTCAAGGAGGGCGGCCTGCAGGGTGGTGCCGGATCCGGCGAACGGGTCGAGGACGAGCCCGCCGGGCGGGGTGACGAGTCGGACGAGCCAGCGCATCAGGGCAAGCGGCTTCGGGGTCGGGTGCGTGACGCCGTCCACCTCGATCCGTTCGGCCGCGGGGGTGCGGGATTCGAGGCGGAAGATCGGGAAGCTGGCAGCTGCCGCGCCGAGGTCGCGGACGGGGCAGCCGTCTGCGCACGGCCCGCCGTCGGGGCAGTCGTGGCCGATCAGGATGTTGGTGGGCCAGCCTCCGCCGGCCGCGGTGCACGCGGCGGTGTGGAGGCCGCCGACACCGTGCCGCAGCACGCCGGCGGTGAGGGTGTCGTAGCCGGTGCCCTTGCGGGCGAGGACGATCGGGTCGTGGGCGGGACGCAGGGCGGTGTGCCAGCCCTCCCAGCGGCGTGCGTCGGCGCTGGCGGCGCGGGCTTTGACCCGGTGCCCGCTGTATCCCTGGTAGTGGCTGGTGGTGCGGGCGGTCTCGTGTCGCTGACTGATGATCTCCCGGGTGCCGAAGGCCTCGCCGACGGTGCCCTTGCGGGCCCAGAGGGCCTCAACCACATGGCGGATCGTGGAGTCGTCGGCGCCTAGTGCGGTGATGAGCCGGTCCCATTGGGCGGGGGTGGGGACGGCTGCGGCGACGCCGTGGGTAGTCCAGTGGGTGGCCTGTCCGCGGGCGTGGAATCCGAACAGGTGGTTGATCTTTTCCGTGGTCCAGCCGGCGGCGTCGCGGGCGGCCTTGAGCCAGGCAGTCACCTGGAGGATCTGCGGACGGTCGTCTCGGTGGCGGTCGATGGCGCGGGCGAGGTCGATGCCCTTGGGCTTGCCGTGGGTGTAGATCCAGTCGAGTTGGTCGACGATGTGGAGGCCGGCGTCTTCGATGGCGCTGGCGAGGCGGTGGTAGGTGCGGGGTGCGCCGAAAGCGATCAGGTGGCCGCCGGGCTTGAGGACGCGCCAGCACTCGCGCCACAGGTTGACGTTGTAGGCGATGCCGGTGGAGTCCCAGGAGTGGCTGGCGATGCCGATCTCGTACGGGGGGTCGGTGACGATCGCGTCGACGCTGGCGTCGCCGAGGGTGGGCAGGGTGGTGAGGCTGTCCCCGTGGTGGAGGGTGACGGTGTCGGTTTCGTAGTACGGCACAGCGGCCTCCTGGGGGCCTTTGGTGGGTGTGGTGGCTGTCGGGTGTCGGGTGGGCTGTGCGCGGCTGTTGTGGGTCCGGTCCTGGCCGCGCACGGGGCCCGTCAGGTGGCGGGGTGCTGGATGGTGAGGGGGGTGATGCGGCCGGGGCCCTGGTGGAGGGGGCGGTCGGTGTCGGGGTCGATGAGGACGATCTGCTGGCCGCCGTCGTCCTCGGTGATCCAGTCCCAGGAGGTGAGCTCGGTGTGGGCGAAGTCCTCGCAGCAGGCGCGTGCGGAGTCTTGGGTGGGCCAGATAGTGGGGTCGGCCCCTTCGTACTCGGCGAGCCAGAGGGGTCCGGCGAGGTCTGTCTCCAGCTGCCGGACGCGGGCGAGCAGGGCGGGCACGTCGGTTCGGGCCCGGGCAATGAACTCGGCGTCGTCGCGGGTGCCGATGTTGATCAGGACGTGGTGGTCGCCGGGTCCGTCGTCGAGGTTCTCAACGACCCACAGGTGGCCGGGGAAGCCGTCGCCGTTGAGGGCGTCGTGGAGGGTCCACGGCCCGTTGGTGGCGGCGTTGCAGCGGGCCTGGATGGCGTCGAGGTCGAGGGGCTGGTCGGGCTGGGGCTGGCTCATCACGACTCCTGCTCGGGCGCGTAGTTGGTGATCGTCGGGTAGAGGTCCGCGTTGCTCAGGCAGGCATCGACGACGGTGGCGAGGATGTGGCGGTCCTTCGGGATGGCCAGGCCGTGGTGCCGCATGCCCTGCACCCAGCCCATGACGGCGGCCTCCTTGACGAGCAGGCGCTCGCGCTCGTTGAGGCCGGTCAGGATCTCGACAACGGCGTTGTGGCGGGCGGTCTCCCTCTGGGCGAAGTAGGCGACCAGGGCGTCGGGGAGGTCGACGTCGGCGGGCTGGGGCTGGTTCATCGGGCGGACTCCTCGGTGGCGGCGGGCTGGGTCTCGATGACGAGGACGTCGACCTCGAAGCGGTGGCCGGCCGGGCAGGTGGCGTACATGCGGGGCCCGGTCGTGCCGTACAGGGTGGTGACCTCGACGTCGTCCATCGACTCGGTGCAGTCGGGGTGCGGGCAGGGGATCACCGGGTGCTCCCGGCGGTCAGGCGGCGGGCTGGACGGTGTAGGTGCCGTCGGCCTGGCGGGTGATGGTGTCGCCGAACCGGGCGACGGTGCGGGGCCGGGTCCCGTGGGCGCGGATGGTCACGCCGTCCTTCAGCGAGGGGCCGGTGCTGCCCGCCCCGTAGTGGGGCTTCGACGGGTCGATGACCTCGCACAGGTCAAGGACGTTGCCGACCGTGATGGTCCAGGACGTCGGCTGCCCGGCGCAGGTAGGGCAGTACGTCCAGTCGTCGACGCACATCCAGCCGGCCATGATCGCGTGGTCGGTGATGAGGTTGAGCCGGGCGGCTTTGGTCATGTCGTCGGTCACGACGAAGTCGGCGGCGAGCTGGGTGGGGCAGAGCTCGCAGGCGACGGCCAACTGGGCCGGGTAGGTGTTGGGCGTGGTCATGGCGGGTTCCTTCGGATGGTCAGGCGGCGGGACGGCGGGGTCACGATCGGGCGCTGATGGACCATCCGCTGCCGACCGGTCGGACGTCGGCGGCGTCAAGCAGGGACTGGCACGGCCAGAGGACCCATTCGCCGGCGGTGCTCCAGCAACCGTGGCAGCCGTCTCTGTCACAGGGGTTCACTGCGGGGACGAGGGTGTGGACGTCGACGGTCTGGACGAAGGAGGCGAGCATCAGGACTCCTGGCAGCTATCGGCGGTGGGACTGGGTGGGATGTCGTCGGGGTCGGTGACCGGATCCGGGGTGATCTGCCAACCGGCATCGATGAGGGCGTCGGTGATGTGGGCGGCGAGAGTGTCGGGGTGGTCGAGGCCGAGGTGGACCGCTTCGTAGGCGGCGGTGCGGATGGTCTGGGCGGCAGCGGCCGGAATCACGCTGCGGCCTGGCTGGCGACCCAGGCATCGAGGCGGCTGGGGTGGCTGCCAGTGCGGAGGCGGCCACCGCTCGGGCGGGTACACGGCTCGCCGGGGCGGGCCCGGCAGAGCTGGACCGGGCAGGCGATCGTCCACTCGGCCTGTCGGGGGGTGCGGTAGGCGCTCAGGGCCTCTCGGGCGCCGGCGTGGACGTAGGGGGTGGCCTCGTCGCGCGTCGGCGGAGTGCGCCCGATCCCGGCGACCAGCTCGGCGACGCTGATCGGTGGGGCCTCGGCGATCGCTGCCGGGGTCGGCTCGACATGGCCAGCGGCGACGGCGCGCCGGGTCGCGCCGAGTTCGGCGCACCAGTCGGCCGGCCTATCCGGATCGACGGCGGGCGTCGGGTCGGTGTGTCGGGCGAGGCGGGCCCGGGTCCATTCGGTCCAGCGGGTCGCGATGTCTGCGGGCAGGATCGGCCACTGCGACTGGCGGTAGTGCTGGTGTGCGAAGCGCATCGCGGCGTCGTACGGAACGTCCACGAGGATGCCGGCCCACATTTGGGCCTGGGCGCGCCGCTCGGTCGGGTCGTCCCGGCGGACCCGCGGGTCCGCGAGCGCGATCTCGGCGAGGAGCCGGGGGATCAGATCTGGTGTCATGTCTGCCTCATCTCTTCGGCGATGGCGGCCATGTCGGCGAGGTAGTCGGAGGTCTTGTTGGGCGGGGCGGCGTCGGCGGCGGGGCCGACCGGTCCGGTGCGCAGGGTGAGCCACTGGGCGAGGAAGTAGCGCGCGGAGAACGGCGGATCGCTGACCGAGCGCCAGACGCGCGCGGCGTAGTCGACGAGAGCGTCGGTGCCGAGGGCAGCGATCTGCCGGGCGAGGCCTTCGCGTTCGTCGGTGCTCAGGAGCCACGACACCCGCATGCCGCGGGTCTGCATCGCGGCGGCCAACCGGGAGACGGCCGCGTCGTCGTCCTCGGCGGAGCCCGACACGGCGGGCACCTGGCCCTCGGCCTCGCGCGCGGGGTGGTCGATGATGCTGTCCCTACCGTAGGTAGGTAGGTATCTGTAGGGCCCCGCCGGGGACGCTGTCCGGACAGCGTCCGGGGACGCTGTCCGGGGGCGTCCGGGGACGCTGTCCGAACCCTCGGAAGGCGTCCGGGGACGCTGTCCGGAACCCCCGCCGGGGACGCTGTCCGGAACCCCCGCCGGGGACGCTGTCCGGACGGCGTCCGGGGACGCCGTCCGGGTCTGGCGGGCGGCCTCGGCGGCGGCAATGCTCTCGGCTTTCTCCGTCGCCCGGGCTCTGCGCTGGCGTGTGTCGGTGTAGTGGTGCAGGTAGCTGGTCCAGTCCGGCTGCCTGGACGGAAGCACCAGCGTGTAGACCGCCGTCGAGTTCGGCCGGCGACGGCTGCGGAGCATGCCCGCGCCGGTGAGGACGCGCAGAGCGCGGGTGACCGTCTCGACGCTGCACCCGGCCAGCGCCGCGAGCGTCTCCCTGGAGGGGAAGGCGTTTCCGCCGTCAGCGTCTGCATAGGACGCGAGCCACACCCCAACCCGCGCGACGGCCGCCAGGTCGCGGCTGCCTACGCGCAGGACCTCGGCGCGCAGCGTGGTCGTCCAGGCGTGGCGGACCGTCTGGGCCCCGCCAGCCGGGCGGTCGTGGGTGGTGCTCAAGAGGGTGCCCTCCGGGCGGTAGGTGGACTGGTCGCCGGTCGGCGGGCGAAGTGGCTTCGCTCGCCGACCGGCCGCACTGGGGCTCCGTCAGGCGGCGGCCGGGGCCGGGTCGCGCAGGATGCGCCCGCAGGAACACCGCAGGCCACCGTCGGGGGCGGCCTCCAGGAACTTCCAGCGGTGGAAGGGGCACGGGGCGACGAGACCTCCGCCGGGGGCGTGCTGGGTGATCGCGGCGCGCGGGTTGTACGGGCCGCCCATGGCACGCACGGGGTGCAGATCGAGGCAGGCCAGGCACTGGCCGACGGTGCCGGGAGGGATGGCCAGGGTCAGCCGTTCCTCCCGGGAGCCGGGGCAGGTTCCGGGCAGCTCGATATCGCGCGGGTTGAAAACCAGCAGCCGTCCGGCGGGGCCATCGGGCTCCTGGCCGGCGCCGACCGCGCGGCCGTCGCACGGCCCGCACACCTCGGCGTCGGACGCCAGCGACTCCTTGGCAAAGAACCCGGCGTCGGACACCGAGCCCTGGCACCACAGGTGGTAGAGGGTCCGGCCGTTGCCGTAGCGAACGCCGGAACGCACGCGGTGCCAGCGGCGCATCCGCGCGGTCTTCACGAAGCGGGGGCCCTCGGCGAGCGGCTCGGCGTCCGGGCCGTACGTGCCGACGCTGCTGCTGACGGGCGGGAACAGCGGGACCATCATCGGATCCTCCTTGCAGATGGTTCGGGGCCTCACCGGCGGCCGGTGGCAGCCTGGGCGAGGCGGTACTCGGTGTTGCTGCTGCGGCGCCTGCCAGAGGCGATGGCGCGGGAGTCCACAAGAGCGCTGGCGGACTGCGGGGTTGGCAGTCGCTGCGGGATGTAGCCGGGGCCGGGCACCGGCTCCGGGCGGCCGGCCTGAGCGGCTGGAGTGTGGTGCGGGCATCGGGGACCGACCGCGTACGGCCGGGCCCCGATGCCGCAGTGGTGCTCCTCGCCGGGCAACCACTGCATGCACTCGCCGGTCACCGGCGCCGCCAGGCTGGCGGCAGAGCGACGAGGGCCTTGTCGACTTCGTCGCCGACCGGTACTCCGGCGAGGTCGAGCTCCGTGAGGAGCGAGAGGGCGGCCGTGATAACCGCCGGGTGCCCGCTCGACACGCCGTTCGCGATGTGATCGACGATCGTGCGCCGCATCACGTCGGCCTCGCTGCCGGGCTGGGGAGCGGGCACCGGGCGGTCCTCTCTGCTCAGGCCAGGGCGGCGGACGGACGAAGGTCTGCGGGCACGGGCCTGCCCGTCCTGCCGCGGGCGTTGATGCTGGCGAGGGTCTTCTCGTCGTAGAGCGCGTCGTCGAGCTGGCGCAGCGCGCCTTCGCGGTCGCGGCGAAGGAGCGTGTTCTCCCGCCGCAGTCGCTGGTTGTCCGCGATGACGGCCGCGTGACCCTGCCGGATGCCAGCTCGGAAGCTGACGAGCGTCTGCTCGGCGGCCTCCGCCCGGCCGGCCTCAGCGCGGAGCATCGCCTCCAGCCGGAGGATGTGGTCCCGGTCGCGGGCCCGCTCGGCCTTGAGGAGGCGAATCGCGGTGGCCGGGTCGGGGGTTGCGGGGCGGCGGCGGAGGAAGTTGAACATCAGGACTCCTCGGAGCTGGTGGTGCGCTGGCGGGGGACGGCGTTGGTACGGGCGCGCCGGTAGGCGCGGCGCCGACGGCGGCGGTCGAGCTGGTCGCGGGACGGCCAGTAGGCGATGGCGACCGCGACGACCACCGGGGCGGAGAGGATCGCGGCGGACGCGATCGGACCGAGGGTGCTCACTGGGTACCGTCCTCGGCCGGCACGTCGACCGGCAGGTAGGCGGTGGCGTACACCCGCGCGCCCGCGATACTGGTCGTGTGGTGCAGATCCACGACCAAGAGCCGCTGGCCGGAGACCCTGCTGGTGATCTCCGACTCGTCCGTGGCGACACCGAGCGCTGCCGCCAGGGCCCGCACCGCGTCCCGGCCCTCCGGGCTCCGGTCATCAGGGTCCATGTGCAGCGTGCCGTCCGAGCGGACTCGCCATGAGACCGGCTGGTCGGCTAGCTCGATGTGCCTGGCCATCAGGACATGCAGCGCGGTGATCGTCGTCAGGGCGGAGGTCGTCACACCGTCACCGCCGTCCGGGAACGGTCCGGGGCGATGCCGACCAGGCAAACCGAGATCTCGCGGATCGTGACGCTGACCGTCCACCGGGCCTCGGCCAGACGCCGTTCCACGCACAAGCGGCTCGCCCCGGGCAGCTGACGGCGCCACGCGTCAAGGTGACGGAGCACGTCCGGGCCGGTCAGCGTGCCGGTGAGCGCGCCGGTCTGGTCGATCTCCCAGTGGGGGGAGGCGAGACCAGTGACGATGGCCCGGTCGAGCAGAGCGAGCATCACGGCTCCGGCGGTGTACTGCGAGTGCAGCTCCAACACGGCCGGCGGCCGTGTGGGGGCGGACGTGCGGGCAGTAGGCTTCATCTGGGCCTACCTCCTTCTGTGTGGTGATCGGTGGCCCGGGGTCGCCCTGGTGTAGGAGCCGAGGGGCGACCCGAACCATGTCTGGGTTCAGGCGGCGAGCGGCTGGCGCTGGCGCGGCCGGCGCGGCTCGCGGGCCTGGCGGGTCGGGTCGAGCTCGGGGTTCGACCGGCTGTCCCTCGCCTCGTGCTCGGCGAGCCAAGCGTCCAGGCCAGCGAGCCGGTACATCCGCCGGCCTCCGACGCGGAACGAAGGCGGCCCCATCCGCCTGTCGTTCAGGCAGTACAGAGCCCGCGCCGTGCGCCCGATGTAGGCGGCCGCCTTGTCGTGCGGCAGCAGGGGCGAGGTCACCTCGCTCATGACTTCCTCTCCGTTTCTTCTCTGGTGATGGCCGTGACGCCCTCCAGGTGAAGTCCATGGGCAATCCGCCACAAGACCTCGGGCTGGGCGCCGCGGAGTCCGCGTTCGATTCGAGACAGGTGCGAGGGAGAGATACCGACCTGTCGTGCAAAGGCGTTCAGGCCGTGCCCCAGCTGTTCGCGCCTGCTGCGGATGTTCGGTCCGTTGGCTTGCACAAGAAGAACCGTAGAGGCAGTTGAGAGGAAGTGCAAGCAGAAATGAGAAATGGAGAGGAAGCGAAAGTGAGGCAACCCTCAGTTGGCGGGAACCCGCCTGGCAGTAGAGGCGAAGCCTCTGGGAGACTGTTGCCTATCGTTGCCTCGCTGGTAGCAGAGGAGGCGCAACCGAGAAGCAGGGGCCGGACCGTGCAGGACTGGACTTACCTAGGCGAGTGCATCAAGCGGGACCGCAAGAAGCAGCGGTGGCTGCAGGCCGACCTCGCCGAGGCCGCAGGACTGACCAAGCGGACGATCGGGACCTACGAGGCCGGCCGTCCGCCCACGTCAGCACCCGATATCCCGTCGGGGTACTACGCAGTCGGCGCTGCTCTGGGCTGGCTGGCGGACGGCGTCGAGCGCGCGCTCGACGGCAAGAATCCGAAGGGCGAGACCCGGATCGCCACAGCGCCCGCTGTCGAGGGTCAGGCCAGCGGAGCGAGCGCGCTGGATCTGTACCCGGCCGTCGGCCGGTTCGCTCGGGCCGCGGTGGCGGCCGGCGGCGATCCCGCGCTGCGGGACCTCCTGGAGGAGGCGGCGGATCGCCTCCTCCAGTCGATCCCGCCCCGGCAGCCGGAGCCGGCTGTGCAGTCCGGGTACAGCTTGGCCGCCTACCGGCCACATGCCTGGGCGGAGGGCGACTCGGGTGTGCCGGAGGACGATGCAGCGCGAATCGAGCAGGCGCTGGAGGAGTACAGCCGCGGTCGGCGCGAGGAGCCGTAACTCCCTGGCCTACCCACGACACGCATCACTTAACGTGCGTATTTACTCACTGTTTCTCGTGTGGCTGTGCGAGAATTCAGCCTCCGGCATGCCTCCCACACGTCAGGATTCTGGGGGAGACGCATGCCCACAGCCACCACTGCTGTTGCCGTAGGGCTGTTGCACGACCCCGCTGCCGAGCTGGACCGGATGGGGATACCCGTCGTCCGACAGTGGCTGCGGGACACCTGGGGGGTCTGGTCCCCCGCGCATCGCGCCGTCGTCATCGCCGAGGGGCTCTCCCCGGTCGAGGAGACGTGTGTGCTCGCGCACGAGCTGGAACACATTCTCGCCGGGGATACCGGGTGCGGCGGGCGCGACGGCCTCCGGGCCGAGCGCCTCGCCGACCTCCGCGCCGCCCGCAAGCTCGTCGCGCTGTCGGACTTCTGCCGGGTGCGACAGTGGGCCACCAGCCCGGCTGAGATGGCCGAGGAGCTCGGCGTCACCACCTGGATCCTGCGCACCCGCGGGGCCGACCTGGAGGGGGGTGCCCAGTGGCTGGGTACATCGAGGATCGCTGGCTGAACAAGCGGCCGAACCCGGAGACCGGGAAGCGCGAGCGCACCGCACTCTGGGGCAAGGGGAAGCGCTACAAGGTCGCCGGCATCCCGGGCGTCCGGGACCGGTCCTTCAAAGGGCTCGAGGACGCCAAGAAGTGGCAGCGCGAGGCCGCCACCGACAGCACGCGGGGCAACCTCTACGACCCCCGCAACGGCGAAATCACGCTGCGCGAGTACGTCGAGAAGCACTGGTGGCCGAATCTGCGTCAACCCCCGGGCACACGGGAGAGCATGCGGCCCCGGGTCTTCAACCACATCCTGCCCTACCTCGGCAGCCTGCCCCTGCTGAGCATCGGTGACGAGCAGATCCGCGCGTGGGTGGTGCAGGCCGAGAAGCGGATCGACGTCAGCACTGTCCGGACGACGTGGAAGCACTTCAGCGCGATCATGCAGGCCGCGTTCAAGGCGAAGCGCATCCCTGAGAACCCTTTCCGGGACCCGGAGTTGAAGGCGCCGAAGGCGACGCCGAGCAAGGCGAAAGCGTGGCCGCTCGCGCGTGTCCTGGCGGTCAGGGACGCGCTGCCCGCCAGGTACCGGGTCCTGGTGGACCTCGCGCTCGGAGCGGGGCTGCGGCAGGGGGAGGCGTTCGGATTCAGCCCCGACGACATCGTCGGCCAGGAGATCCACGTCACCCGGCAGGTCCTCAAGATCGGTGGTCAGCTGGCGTTCGGGCCGCCGAAGGGCAACAAGACGAGGATCACTGTGTGCCCGCCCGGTCTCGCCGAGAGCGTCCACGCGCACGCCGAGCAGTTCCCCAGCCTTGAGGTCACACTGCCGTGGGTCGACCCGGAGCGGCCGAACCTGGAGTGGAGCGAGCGCCCCCTCAGGACGGCCCGGCTCCTGGTGACCACCACCCACGTGAACGGCAAGTCGGGCGGCGCCGTCAACCGGACGACGTGGGACGAGAAGGCATGGAAGCCGGCGCTCGTGAAGGCCGGTGTGATGCCCGCACCGGTGCGGGAGCAGGTACAGGGGGCGAAGGTGGTGTGGACCCGGACCGTGTGGGCGATGGATCGCTCCGACGGCTTCCATGTGCTGCGGCACACGTTCGCCTCGGTCGTCCTCCAAGCCGGGGAGACCATCACCATCCTGGCCGCGTGGCTTGGACACAGCGACCCCGCGTTCACCCTGCGGACCTACGTCCACTTCCTTCCCGAAGCCGGCCGGCAGGCCCTCGCGGTCCTCGGGCGGTGGCTCGGTCCGGAGGCACGGGAGGGGGTGCCGGAACTCCCCGTTGCGGGCTCCGGTGGTGAAACTCCCTCCTCGCTCCCTGCTGGGCGGCAGGAGCCTGCGGCCGACGATGTTCCCGCAGGTGGTGGAGTACTGGTAGGGGTGTAGCCCTGGGAGTGCGGTCTGTACCCGGCGTACAGGCCGACTCTTCCGCCGCCGACTTGGGGAAAGGCCCCCCGACCTGCGAAACGGCAGGTCGGGGGCCTTTTTCGCTACCTCGGAACCCCGCCGGAGCGCTCACGTGCCGGCCGGCCCGGGTGGGGCGGGTCTACGAGGACGGGCGGGTGCCGACCGCGTCGCGGATCTGTTCGCCGAGGCCGCCGTTGACGCGGGCGCAGTTGGCGCAGCAGAAGAACATGCCGGCGACCTCGACGCCGTGGCCGACGATCCGGACCTGGCACTGCTCGCAGCGCGGGGCCAGCTTCTCCATCGCGCACTCGAAGCTGTCGAAGGTGTAGACGTCGCCGGTGACGGTCTTGATCTCGAAGGCGAGCCAGTAGTCGTTGCCGCACGTGACACAGGTGGCCATGGTGGCGCACTTCCTTCCGGGGCGGGTCCAAGAGGGGCGGGGCTGACCGGTCGGGCGGGTCGCCCGGTCCTTCCAGTCTCGGAGCCCGCCCGGGGAGCGGCCACCCGGTGCACCCGGTCAGGCGGGCCGGTCGGCGAACTCCTCCAGGGCCCGGACGGCGCGGTCCGCGTCGTCGGCGGCGACGAAGAGGTGGTCGTGGTGGAAGCCGGCCACCACGTTGCAGCTGATCCCCTCCTCGGCGAGCCGCCCGGCCACCGCGGCGGTGAGGCCGACGGCCTCCAGCGCGGAGTGGATCTGCAGGGTGATCCAGGCGGCCACGTACTCGTAGCGAAGGCCGAGCGCGTCGGCCTCCTCCTGGGCCACGACCACCGTCACCCCCTCGGGTTCGGCGACCGTGACCACCGGCCGCATGCCGGCGGGCACCCTGGCGGGCAGCGTGCAGTACACGTACCGCCCCGGGTTGAGTTGTGGGCGCATTCCGCGCAGCAGTGTCGCGAGGTCTCGTTCTCCGGCCATGCCCGTCACCGTAGTGGCACCGCCGCAGGTCGCGGCCTCGCCGGGGGCATGTCGGACCGAGATGTCGGGCGGAGTGCCGGGCGGGGTGTCGGACCGGCCGCCCGGGGCGCGGGTCGCAGCGATGCGCGAACGCAGCCGGAGGCCCGATCCGGTGTCACCGTTCGCAGCGGACCGGTTCGCGCACCGGCTCAGCTCGGTCGACGGCGCACCCGGTAGCGCAGGTGGAGCACCCGGTTGCCCTGAACCACCACGTCCGGGCCCTCCAGGAGGTGCTGCGCGTGGACCGACCCGAAGAAGCGCCTGCCGGACCCGAACACGACGGGTACGACGTCCATGCGCACCTCGTCGACCAGGCCCGCGGCAAGCACCTGGCCGCCGACGTCGCCGGCGGCGACCTCGACCGTGCGGTCTCCCGCGAGTTCCTGTGCCTTGGCCACGGCGGCCTCGACGCCGTCGACGAAGTGGAACGGCGCCCCGGGGTCCCAGCCCTCGGGCGCCGGCCGGTGCGTCACGACGACCACGTGGTCGATCCCGCCCGGAGGCGTCCCGTCCCAGCCGTCCGTCATGTCGAAGACGCGGCGGCCGACGATCGTGACTCCGATCTGGTCCCAGTACGGCCGGGTGTGGTCGTAGGACGCCCGCGAGACCTTCAGCGCGCCGCTCTCGTCCAACGGGACGTCACCGTTGGACAACCAGTCGAACAGTGGTCCGGGCTGGTCGTTCTCGTCCGCGACGAAGCCGTCCACCGACACCGAGCTGTACATGACCACCTTGCCCACGGGGCTCTCCTCTGCTCTGGGGTGCCCCAAACTAGCGCGTCGTGAGCTCTCGCTCCTCCCCGTGCTCCTTTTGGGCCCACTTCGGCTCGGCCCCTGGTGAGCCGCGGCCCCGGGACCTGACCTGGGGCGGTCCGACGTCGACGGCGATCGGTCCGGGTCGCCTGTCGCAGGACATCGGCGACCGTGTCGGTAGCGTTGACGGACGACAGTCGGCGATATATCGTCGAAGTATCGAGACAGTAACTCGACTGTCTTGAACGATCGTCTGTGCGGCCGCGTTCCCGCGGCCGGTACGGGAGGTGGGTGCCATGCGTCCAGGACGATTCCGCGAAGAGGGCCCGTACGGCGGACGCCGTCGGGGGCCGGACTTCGCCGGGGGTCCCGGAGAGTGTTTCGAGGGCCGCGAGGCGTTCGGCCCGTTCGGGCCGCCGCCGTTCGTCGGCGGGCCCGGACGGCCGCCCGGGCCGCCGTGGGGCCGCGGCTTCGGCGGGCCCGGAGGGCCCGGCGGGTTCGGCCCGCGCGGACGGCGCGGCCGGGCTCGGCGGGGGGACGTGCGTGCCTCGCTGCTGGCGCTGCTCAAGGAGCGGCCGATGCACGGCTACGAGATGATCGCCGAGATCGCCGAGCGGTCCGGCGGGGCCTGGCGGCCCAGCCCGGGTTCGGTCTACCCGACCCTCCAGCTGCTGGAGGAGGAGGGCCTGATCACGGCGGAGGAGCTCGGCGGCAAGCGGCTGGTCTCGCTCACCGAGGCGGGCCGGGCCGAGGCCGACGCCGGGCCGGACGAGCCGTGGGCGGAGGCCGGTCAGGACGTCGACTGGGCCGCGGTCCAGGAGGTCGGCCAGGCGCTCGGCGCGGTGGAACACGCCGTCCGGCAGGTCATGGCGACCGGGACGGAGGCGCAGCGGGTCACGGGCCTGGCCGTGCTCACCGAGGCCCGGAAGAAGCTGTACCTGATCCTGGCCGAGGACGACTGACCGTCGGTGACCGCCGGTGCCGTCGGCGCCGGGTGAAGGCGGCCCGGCGCCGACGGTCGGCCGGGTGGCTGTGGGCGGTGCCGCTGCTCGCGGCCCGGAACGCCGGAACGGCGGGACGGGTGACGGGGGTGCGGGGCGCGGGAGGGACCGGAGGGCTCAGGCCCGAACGGCGAACAGCGCCACGCAGGCGAGCAGCAGCACCGTCCAGCCGAACCAGAGCCAGCCGTTGGATCCGAGCACCGCGCTGTAGGCGCTGATCAGTACCAGCAGTCCGGCGGTGACCCCGGCCACCTGCCGGTTGTGGTGCGCCACCGACTGGGCGCGGGTTCGGGGGTGCCGTACGGTCCTCGCCATCGCCGTCCTCCCACCAGGAGGGCGGCCGTCACCCGGTAGCGCGGGCGGTGGCCGCCTCGTCGTACTCGTAGCGCCAGTACCAGCGGGTGCCCCGCTGCTGCTTGGCCCGGACGTACACCAGTGTGCGCGCCGGAGTGTCCCCGTGCGAGGGGACCGGCACGGTGTACTTCTTGGGCACGCCGTACATCGGCCCCAACGGGATGGGGAGGATCCGGCCGTCCAGGGGGCCGCCGACGAATTCGGTGTCCGCGCTCTTCACCCCACCAGGGTCTCATCCCGCCGCAGGTGGCGGACCGCGCACGGGTGCCGGGCGGAGGTGCTGTGACGGTCGGGTGCCGGGAGTGTGACCGGAGAGGCACCGCCCCCGGTCAACCGGAGGGTCCGCGCACCCTTATCCTTCCTGTTACGCCCTCGGGGTCCACCCGGGTCAGCGGGCCCGTACGGGCCGGGCGAGGCGCACTTGACCGTGCCCGCCGGGCCGCCGAGCCGCAGCCGTCGTGCTGCCGTGACTCCGTACCGTGACCCCGGCGTCGGCCGTCCGGCAACCCCGGCACCGGTCGGCAGGGCGCGGGACTGCAGGGCCGAGCACCACCCGGGGAAGCAGCGGGGGGCGCCGTGCGTTGCGTCGGAGTGGTACGTCGAACGCTGTGTCACACCAGGCACGGCGACGCACGGAAGGGGCCCGATGGAATCCGGCAGCAGGTGGACGACCTGGTGGCAGAAGCGTGACCGTGAGCGGGCCCGGGCGGCGGACACGGACAGTCCCGCCGCCAGACTGGACCAGCTGCTCGGCGCCGTCCGCGCCGGCTTCCCGTTGGCGCCCGCCGCGCATCCGGCCGGCTACCGATGTTCCTGTGACCGGGTCGCCTGTCCGGCGCCCGCCCGGCACCCGGTCTCGTTCGCCTGGCAGACCCAGGCCACCACCGACCCGGAACAACTCGCCCGCTGGCTCTCCCGAGACCCGCAGGCCAACTTCATCACCGCCACCGGCCGCGCGCACGACGTCCTGGACGTGCCGGCCGAGGCCGGGCGGCTCGCCCTGGAGCGGCTCACCGCGCTCGGCGTGGACGGCCCGGTCGCCGCCGTCGGCGAGGACCGCTACCTGTTCTTCACCGCCACCCGGGGTACCCCGGTGGACGAGGACGAGTGGTGGCCGAGCGCCCTGGACTCCACCCCGGACACCATGTCCGAACACCCCGGCCTGCGGTGGCACTGCCGCGGCTCGTACACCCTGCTCCCGCCGGCCGCGCTGCCGGACGGCTCGGAGGTGCGGTGGCTGCGCGGGCCCGAGCAGCCGCTGCCGGACTCGCTGCGCGTGCTGGACGTGCTGACCGACGCCTGCACCGAGGTGGGCGCGGTCGCCGAGGAGCAGTGGCTGATCGGGTAGCCGGCCCGCCGAGCCCGTCCCCGCCCCGCCCACGTCCTGCCCCGCCCGGACCGCGCCCCTTTCGGCGCGGCCCCGGCGGGAACGGTCTCCCCGCTACGGCAGGGTGAGGACCTCGGCGCCGTCCGCCGTGACGACCAGCGTGTGCTCGAACTGGGCGGTCCGCTTGCGGTCCTTGGTGACGACGGTCCAGCCGTCCGGCCAGATCTCGTAGTCGTAGGTGCCCAGCGTGAGCATCGGCTCGATGGTGAAGGTCATCCCCGGCTTGATCACTTCGGTGGCCCGCTCGCTGTCGTAGTGCGGGATGATCAGGCCGGAGTGGAACGACGTGTTGATGCCGTGGCCGGTGAAGTCCCGCACCACGCCGTAGTCGAAGCGCTTGGCGTAGGACTCGATGACGCGGCCGATCACGTTGATCCGGCGGCCGGGCTTGACCGCCTTGATCGCCCGGTCGAGCGACTCCCGGGTCCGCTCGACCAGCAGCCGGGACTCCTCGTCGACGTCGCCGCAGAGGTAGGTGGCGTTGAGGTCGCCGTGCACCCCGTGGATGTAGGCGGTGGCGTCGATGTTGAC
This sequence comes from Kitasatospora sp. NPDC127035, assembly GCF_042726075.1. NCBI lineage: Bacteria > Bacillati > Actinomycetota > Actinomycetes > Kitasatosporales > Streptomycetaceae > Kitasatospora > Kitasatospora sp. NPDC127035. The sequence goes on from NZ_JBHXDN010000006.1 coordinate 190,925, forward strand.
GATGTCGCCGTCCTGGAGGACGGTCGAGTCCGGGATGCCGTGGCAGATGACCTCGTTGATCGAGGTGCAGACCGACTTGGGGAAGCCCCGGTAGCCGAGGTCGGACGGGTAGGCCCCGTGGTCGCACATGTAGGTGTGGGCGACGGCGTCGAGCGCGTCCGTGGTGACTCCGGGCGCGATCAGCTTGGCCGCCTCGGCCATCGCCTGTGCGGCGATCCGGCCGGCGATCCGCATCTTCTCGATCGTCTCGGCGGTCTGCACCTCGGGCCCGGTGTACGGCGTCGGAGCGGGCTTCCCGACGTACTCGGGGCGCGCGATGTTCGCCGGGACCTTGCGGGTGGGGGACTGGATGCCGGGTACGAGAGCCATGGCCGCGAGTCTATGGCAGCACCTGTCGCCGGGTGTGCGGACGGAGTCCGGCCGGGGAATGATCGCTACGACGCAGCCGCCGAACGGAAGTGACCGCCATGCCTCTGGGATTCCACCGCAACAAGCCGACCGGCAAGCCCGGTGAGTGGTTCTACTGCATCAAGCACGGCAAGGTCGAGGAGGGGCCGGAGTGCCCGGCCAAGGACCGCCTCGGCCCGTACGCCACCCGCGAGGAGGCGGCGCACGCGCTGGAGACCGCCGAGCTCCGCAACCGGGAGTGGAAGAACGACCCGCAGTGGAACGACCGGCCGCAGGGCGGGACCGGGAGCGCCGCGGACGCTGGGGACGCCGGGGACGCCGACCGGCCGTAGGCCCGCTCCTCCGGATCCCGCAGGGCCGGGCGGCAGCGCGGTGCCCCGGGGTCCTGCCGGCGCGGAGGCCGCGCGCCCCGCGGTCCCGGCGCGACGGCAGGGCGGACGGCCTCAGGCGCCGGCGGCCCCCTGCCGCGCCGGTGCCCGCTCGCTCTCCTCCCGCTGCGCCGCGGCCCGCTCGTGCTCCGCGCGGACGGCGGCGGCGTTCGGGTCGGTGCGGTCGTCGTAGCCGAGCAGGCTGGGCAGGGCCGCGGCGAGTGCGACCACGCCCACCACGCAGGCGACGCCGCCGGCCCAGACCGAGGCGCGGACACCGACCAGGCCGGCCATGCCGCCGGCCCGGACCTGGCCGAGCTGCGGACCGACCGAGTAGCTGAGCAGCTCCACCCCGGCCATCCGGCCGCGCACCTCGTCCGGGATGGACTGGTTCCACATGGTGGAGCGCGCGATGCCGCTGATCTGGTCGGCGCCACCGGCCATGGCGAGGCAGAGCAGCACCAGCCAGACCGAGCCGGAGAACCCGGCCAGCGTGATCGCCGCGCCCCAGCCGAGGGCGGCCAGCACCAGCATCCGGCCGTGCCGGTGGATCCGGGACGTCCAGCCGCTGGTCGCCGAGACGGCCAGGGCGCCGACCGCCGAGGCCGCGTACATCGGGCCGAGCGCCCAGTCCGCGGACAGGTCCGAGGCGAGGAACGGGAAGATCGCCACCGGGAAGGCGAACAGCATGGCGACCAGGTCGATGGCGTAGGTGCCCAGCAGGTCCTTGCGGCTCCAGGCGTACTTCACGCCGGTGAGCACCGCCCGGAGGGTCGGCTTCTCGGCACCGGTGGGCGGCGGCACGGCCCGGATCCGGGCGAGCAGCAGCAGCGAGGCGCCGAAGGTCAGCACGTCCAGCGCGTACGCGGTCTGCACCCCGGCGAACGCCACGATGACGCCGGCCAGCGCCGGGCCGGCCACGGAACCGACGTTGCGGTACAGGGAGTTGAGCGCGAAGGCGGCGGTCAGCTGGTCGTGCGGGACGATCCGCGGGGTGAGCGAGTCCAGAGCCGGGCGCTGCAGGCCGTCGGCGGCGGCGACCAGCGCCGCCACCAGGTAGATCGGCCAGAGCACGGGCGTCGGCAGCAGCGCGTTGAGCAGCAGCAGGGCGCTCAGCACCCCGAGCCCGGCCTCGGCGAAGAGGACCAGCCGGCGACGGTCCAGGGCGTCGGCGAGGGCGCCGCCCCAGAGGCCGAAGACGATCAGCGGGACCAGCTCGAAGGCGCCGATCAGGCCGACCGCGACGTAGGAGTCGGTCAGTTCCTTGATCTGCACAGGGAGGGCGACGTACGTCAGGAAGCTGCCCAGACTGGTCACACAGCCGGAGAACCAGAGCAGGCGGAAGTCCCGGGAGGAGCGCCAGGGGGTGAGGTCGGGGGCGACCGAGCGCAGCAGGGAGCGCGCCCGACCGCTCGGAGGATGGTCGGCATCGTTCACGAACGACCATCTTCGGCGGGTGATCCGCCGCGTCGCAACAGGTTTTCGCCCGGCCTGACGCGCCCCGGACGTGCCCCGGACGTGCCCCGGACGTGGCCCGGGCCTCCCCGGAGTCTCCCTGCGGGGCGACGTCTCCCGGGGGCGGGCCGCTGTGGCGCGGCCGTGGCGCTCACCAGCGGCTGATCGCGGGGCCCTCCGTGAGCCGGCCGGCGAGGGCGGCCAGCCGGTCGAGCGCCGACCGCCGGGCCCGGGCCTGCCCGGCGGCGGCGCTGACCAGGTGCTGGGCCAGGTCGAAGGGCTCCTCCTCGGCGGTGCCGACGGCCAGCCGCCGGTGCGCCAGGGCGGCGAGGTCGGCCAGGCCGCTCGCGCCGGCGAGGCCGCTCGCGCCGGCCAGGCCGCTCGCGCCGGCGAGGCCGCTCGTACCGGCCGGACCGCTCGTACCGGCCGCACCGGTCGCACCGGGGAGGCCGGGGACCACGCCGTCGGGGCCACCCGGCCCGCCCCGCAGGGCCCGGTCCGGCGCCCCGTCCATCGCCCCGTCCATCGTCAGCACCGTGGCGCCCTTCCGGCGGGCGTCGTGCACCCGCTCCAACAGCGGCGCGCCGGCCGTCGTCGGGGCGACCACCAGGACCGTCGCCCCGCGACCGGCCTCGGTCAGCCGGCGCAGGCCGTGCGCCAGGTGGGCCGGCGCCCGGTCCGGCACCCGGTGCCGCAGCAGGGTCGGGGCCAGCCGGGGGACGTCCGACCAGGCGGCCTCGTCCTCCAGGTGGGCCGCCAGGTGCCAGGGCTCGTACCCCTCGGTGCCGACCAGTAGCAGCCCGTCGGCGCCGCGCCGGGAGACCGCCTGCCGCAGCGCGCCGGCGAAGCCTCCGACCGCTTCCAGCCAGCCACTTCCGGCCAGCCGCTCCCGGAGTGCCGAAACTCTCACCGCGTCCATGGCCGACAGGATGTCGCGGCGGGCCGCCGGTTTGGCAGGATCGGCCCATGACTTCCCTCGATTCAGCGACAAACCCGGCCCACGAGTTGCCGGACGTCTCGCAGCTGGTGGTCGGTGTCCTCGGCGGCACCGGCGACCAGGGGCGGGGGCTGGCCCACCGGCTGGCCAAGGCCGGTCAGCAGGTGATCATCGGTTCGCGTGACGCGGCCCGCGCGGAGGCCTCGGCGGCCGAGCTCGGCCTCGGAGTACGCGGCGCCGACAACGCCACCACCGCCCGGGAGAGTGACATCGTGATCGTCGCGGTGCCCTGGGACGGCCACGCCGCCACGCTCACCGCGCTCCGCGAGGAGCTCGTCGGCAAGATCGTGGTGGACTGCGTCAACCCGCTCGGCTTCGACAAGCAGGGCGCCTTCGCGCTCGTCCCGGAGGAGGGCAGCGCCGCCCAGCAGGCAGCCGCCCTGCTTCCGGACTCCCGGGTCACCGCCGCGTTCCACCACCTCTCGGCGGTGCTGCTGCAGGACGAGTCCGTCGAGCAGATCGACACCGACGTGATGGTGCTCGGCGAGGAGCGGGCCGCCACCGACATCGTGCAGGCGCTGGCCGGGCGGATCCCCGGTATGCGCGGCATCTTCGCGGGCCGGCTGCGCAACGCGCACCAGGTGGAGTCGCTGGTCGCCAACCTGATCTCGGTCAACCGCCGGTACAAGGCGCACGCGGGTCTGCGGATCACCGACGTCTGATCGCCGGGCGCCCCGGCCCCCGGCGCCCCGGTCCCGGGGTCCGGTCCTCGGCGGGCCGGCCGCCGGGGTCCGGCCCGCCGGAGGGGCCTGCGGTCGGCTCGTCGTACCGCCCGCCCGCCCTACCGTCCTACCGTCGCACCGGAGCGTCGGCCTCACCCCTGGACCCGGTCCGGAGGTGAGGTCGGCGACAATGGGGGCCGTCCGTCCCCCGGTCCTAGGAGACCCCCGCCATGCCCCGCACGTCCCTGCTCGCCTCGATCGTCGTCGTCCTCGCGCTGGCCGCCTCCGTGGTCTCCCTGGTGCAGGGGTGGTGGCTGGGCCTGATCTGGCTCCCGCTGGCGGGCATCGCCAGCAACGTGCTCTGGATGAACCTGCGCCGCGAGAAGCAGACCCGGGCCGCCGCCGAGCGGGCCGCCCAGGGCGCGTAGGCGCGGGCGGCGGCTCCGGGCTCCCGGGCGCTGTCGGCCCCGGGTGCTGTCGGCCCCGGGCGTCAGTCCTTCCAGAACATGAACAGCTCGTGGCCCAGCTGCGGGTAGATCCGGTCGACGCCGAGCAGCTCCATCACGCCGTAGACGGCCTCGAAGAACCAGTGATTCACCTCGGGCTGCCAGAGCAGGGCGAAGACCGCCAGCATGCCGTACGGCGCGAAGGGCTCGATGGCCCGCCGCGTCTTGTGCGAGAGCCAGGGTTCGAGGATCCCGTAGCCGTCCAGGCCGGGGATCGGCAGCAGGTTGAGCAGGGTCGCGCTCAGCTGCAGCATGCCGAGGAAGCCCAGCCCCAGCGCCAGCGGCGAGACGTTCAGCTCGTAGCCGTTCCAGACCGCGTGCACCTTGGGGTCGTCCAGCCAGCCGGCGCCCACCGGGACCAGCAGCAGCACGGCGGCGGCCAGGTTCACCAGCGGTCCGGCCGCCGAGATCAGGCTGTGCTTGAGGCGTCCCTGGATCCGGTGCCGCTCGATCCAGACCGCGCCGCCGGGCAGGCCGATGCCGCCGAGCAGCACGAAGACGATCGGCAGCACGAAGCTGAGCAGCACGTTGGCGTACTTGAGCGGGTTGAGGGTCAGGTAGCCCTTGGCGCCGACGGTGAGGTCGCCGCCGTGCAGCGCGGTCCGCGCGTGCGCGTACTCGTGGAGGCAGAGCGAGACCATCCAGCCGGCCACCACGAACAGGAAGACGCCGAACCGGGTGTTGCCGTACCCCTGGGAGACCGCCCAGCCGGAGGTGACGAGGATCGCGAGCAGCACCCAGAACACCGGGCTGATCCGGCGGTCCTCGCTGCGTGAGCGCTGCGTGGCGGCGAAGGTCATGGCGTGGGAGCTCCGGGAGTCTGGGGACGGGGTGCGCGGGTCCGGAATGCGGGCAAGGGTCGATCATGCCGGGCAGGCCCGCCGCCGGACAAGCCGTTCCGAGTGAACGAACGGAGCCCCGCGTCGGGTTCCGCGCGCAGGGACGCAAGGTGGAGGGAAGGCGGGGGAAAGGCGGAGGAGGCGGGCGGGCGGAGGGGCGGGACGGGCGGCCCCGGACAAATGTGCGTGGGCGCGGCGCCGATCGACCAGAATGGTGCGGTGCACTACGGCATCCTCGGCACCACCACCGCCCACCACGACGACGGCACCCCGGTTCCACTCGGCGGTGCGCGGCTGCGCGCGCTCCTCGCGGCGCTCGCGCTGCGGCAGGGGCGGCCGGTGCCGGCCGATCTGTTGGTGGACGAGGTGTGGGACGCCGAGCCGCCGCAGGACTCCTCGGCCGCGCTGCAGACCCTGGTGGGCCGGCTGCGCCGGACCATCGGCCGCGACCAGGTCGGATCCGGCCCGGCCGGGTACTGGCTGACCGACCCGGACACCGACCTCGCCGAGTTCCAGCGGCTGGCCGGTGAGGGCCGCGGCGCCCTGGAGCAGGGCGACCACGTCTCGGCCGCCGAACGGCTGCGGGCCGCTCTGGCGCTCTGGCGCGGCCCGGCCCTCGCCGACCTGCCGGACCGCAGCGGCCCGGCCACCCGGCTGGAGGCCCAGCGCGAGGAGGCCCGCCGGCACCGGATCACCGCCGACCTCGGCCTCGGCCGGGCCGCCGAGCTCGTCGCCGAACTCGCCGAGCTCACCGAGCGGCAGCCGTTGGACGAGCCGGTGCAGTACCTGATGGTCCGGGCGCTGCACGAGAGCGGCCGGACGGCCGAGGCGCTGCGCCACTACGACCACACCCGCCGCGTGCTGGCGGACGAGCTCGGTGTCGACCCGGGCCGCCAACTACAGTCCCTGTACGCCGAGTTGCTGACTCCTGCCGAGGCCGTCAGATCACCCGCCGGCGGGCCCGCCGGGGCAGCGGACGCGACTCCCGTGTCCGGCGCCGCGTCCGGCGCCGCCTCCGGCCCTGCCGCCGGGGCAGGCCCCGCGACCGGTGCCGAACCGGCGCCGCCCGTCCGCAGCGCCGGCAACCTGCGCGGCCGGCTCACCAGCTTCGTCGGCCGGGAGAACGACCTCGCCGCCCTGCGGGCCGCGCTGGGGGCCAGTCGGCTGGTCACCCTGACCGGCCCCGGGGGCTCCGGCAAGACCCGGCTCTCGATCGAGGCCGGCCGGCTCGAACAGGGCGTCGGACACTGGCCGGACGGCGTCTGGCTGGCCGAACTCGCCCCGCTGGAACGCCCGGACGCGGTACCGGGCGCGGTGGTCTCGGCGCTCGGACTGCGCGAGACCGTCCTGCACACCGCCGGCAGCATGGTCGCCGACGTGATCGAGCACCGCGGCGACGACCCGGTGCGCCGGCTGGTCGAGCACTGCGGCCGCCGCCGGATGCTGCTCGTCCTCGACAACTGCGAGCACCTGATCCAGGCAGCCGCCGACCTCGCCGACACCCTGCTCGCCGAGTGCCCCGGCCTGACCGTGCTGGCCACCAGCCGCGAGCCGCTCGGCGTGCCCGGCGAGACCGTCCTGCCGGTCGAGCCGCTGCCCGACCCGGTGGCGCTGCGGCTGCTGGCCGAACGCGCCGCCGCCGCCCGCCCCGGCTTCGACCCGCGGAGCGACCCGGAGGCCTGCGCCGAGATCTGCCGGCGCCTGGACGGCCTGCCCCTCGCCATCGAACTGGCCGCCGCCAGGCTGCGGGTGATGACGGCCCGGCAGATCGCCGACCGGCTGGACGGCCGGTTCGCGCTGCTCACCGCCGGGAGCCGCACCCTGCTGCCGCGCCAGCAGACGCTGCGCGCGGTCGTCGACTGGAGCTGGGACCTGCTCGGCAAGCGCGAACGCGCGGTGCTGCGCCGGCTCGCGGTGTTCGCCGGCGGCTGGACCCTGGAGGACGCCGAGGAGGTCTGCTCGGACGAGACCGAGGTGCCCCGCGAGGAGTTCGCCGACCTGCTGTTCTCGCTGGTCGACAAGTCGCTGCTGGTCGCCGACCTCGGCGGGGACGGCCCGCCGCGCTACCGGATGCTGGAGACCATCCACGAGTACGCGGACGAGCGGCTCGCCGAGGCGGGGGAGGCGGAGGCGACCGAGCGCCGCCACGTCGCCCACTTCCGCGAGCTGGTCCGGATCGCCGACCTGAGCATCCACGGCCCGGAGCAGCTGAGCTGGCTGACCGTGCTGGAACGGGAGCACGACAACATCCGGGCCGCGCTGCGCCGGGCCGTCGACCGGCAGGACGAGGGCGAGGCGCTGGTCCTCGCCCTGGGCATGAGCTGGTACTGGTCGCTGCGCGGCTTCAGCCTGGAGGCCCGGGGCTGGTACGACGCGGTGCTGGCGATCGGCCCGGACCCGTTCGCCCCGGACGCCCCCGCACCGGTGCCGCTGGAGCTGCGGGTGCTGGAGTACTCGCCGCCGATGCCCGAGAAGGCCGTCGCGGAGGCCCGCCGGGCGGTCGTCATCTACCGGCTGGCCAGCCTGTTCGAGGGGAGCCTGGACGTGCTGGCCGATCCGGTGGCGATCTCCTCCGCGCGCCGGATCACCGAGGTCTACACCCCGGACCTCCCGCAGTCCTACCGCTTCCCCGGGCTGATGCGGGTCTTCGGCGCCTTCCTGGTCGGCGAGCTCGGCCGGCTGAAGACGATGCTGGACGAGGCGGTCGAGGGCTGCCGGGTGTACGGCGCGGCCGGCGACCTGGCGTTCATCCTGCAGATCCGGGCCAAGATGATGAACGACTGGCCGAACGGCGCCGAGCAGAGCGTCCGGGACGGCGAGGAGTCGCTGGAGCTGTTCCGCCGGGCCGGCGACCGCTGGGGGATGTCCCAGGCGCTGGCCGCGCGCGGCGAGTCGCTGGCCAACGAGGGCCGCGCGGAGGAGGCCGTCGAGGCCTACCGGCGGGCGATCGAGCTGGCCGAGGAGCTGGGTGCGCCGCAGGAGGTGCCGATGCTCCGGGTCCACATGGGCTCCGCCATGCTGGGCAGGGACCTGGCCGAGGGGGAGCGGCTGATCCGGTCGACGCTGGCCGGGGTCGAGCCGGGCCAGAACCAGGCGGCCAACGGCGCCCTGCTGTTCGGCCGGATGATGCTCTGCGGCCTCGCCACCCATCGGGGCGCCTACGACGAGGCCCTCGCGGAGCTGGACCAGCTGAACTGGAGCAGGCTCGGCATGTTCGCCCCGGACGTGATGGGCGGGATGCTGGCGGTCACCCGTGGCTGGATCACCGCGCTCGCCGGGGATCCGGAGCAGGGGATCGACCTCGTCTCCCAGGGGCGACAGCTGCTCCGTACGGTGCAGGACCGCGCGAGCGGCTTCATCGAGCAGATGTCGGTGATGATGATGCCGCCCGTGATCGGGGTGCTGGACGCCTTCGCCCAGCGCGACGGGGACCACGAGCCGGCCCGCCGGGCGGCGACGCTGCTCGGCGCGCACGCCGGGCTGAGCGGGCCGAAGGGCGGCTACCTGGACCGGGTCGAGCGGGTGCGGGCCGAGCGGAGCCTGCGCGGGATGCTCGGTGACGAGGCGTTCGAGGCGGCCTTCGCCGAGGGACACGGGCTGTCGGTGACGGAGAGCGGAGAGCTGCTCGACCGGTTGGCCCTCTGGCCCGACGACGGAGCCGGCGGGCCGGTCCGCCCGGCCGGCTGATCCGACCGGCCGGCCGGACCGGCCGGTTCGGCCGACCGCGCCGGGGGTTCCGTCCCGTCCCCCCGGCCCGGCCGGCCTGTCCTGTGGTGCGGCCCCGGGGAGGTCCCCCCGGACGTCCCCGGGCCGCATCGGGTGCGCCGCTCAGGTCCGCTTGCGGAAGCGGGCCACGGCGAGCGGCGCGAAGACCGCGGTGATGCCGACCGACCAGGCCAGCACGATGAGCACCGGGTGGGCCACCGGCCCGTCGCCGTTCAGCAGGTGGCGGCAGGCGTCGGCCAGCGCGGAGAGCGGGTTGACCTTGGTGAAGGACTGCAGCCAGCCGGGCATGGTGTCGGTCGGCGCGAAGATCGAGCTGCCGAACTGGAGCGGCATCAGGACCAGCATGGAAACCCCCTGGACGGCCTGGGCGCTCTTCAGCGCCATGCCGAGCAGCATCGAGATCCAGACGACGGACATCCCGAACAGCAGCGACAGACCGATCGCGGCCAGGACCTCCAGCGGGCCGGTCTTCACCTCGAACCCGAGGATCAGCGCGAACCCGATCAGGATGGTGAAGGAGACGAGCGCCCGGCAGGTCTCCGCGCCGATCTTGGAGAGCAGCACGGACGAGCGGCCGATCGGCAGGGTGCGGAACCGGTCCATCACCCCGGTCTGGAAGTCGCTGTTCAGACCGGTGCCGACCGCCATCGCCAGGGTGATGCCGGTCTGCCCGAGCAGTCCGGGGATCATGTACTGCTTGTAGGCGTCCTGGCCGCCCGAGATGGCGCCGCCGAAGACGTAGACGAACAGCACGGTGAAGATGATCGGCATCAGCACCGCGTCGAACATCGACTCGGGGTCGGCCTTGATCCGCATCAGGTTGCGGCGGGTCAGCGCGCCGACGTGCCGCAGGTGGCCGGAGAGGCCGATCCGGGTGTCCTCCGCCCGGGAGGGCGTGAGCGTGGCGGTGGTCATGCGACGGGCTCCTTGGCGAGGCTGGGGACGGAGTCCACGGGGGCCGGACGGTCCGCGGGCTTGCCGGTGATGGCGAGGAAGACCTCGTCGAGGCTGGGCACCTTGGTGTCGATGCCGGCGATGGCGAACCCGCGGGTGCCGAGGACCCCGACCACGGCGGTGAGCTGCTCCTCGCCGGTGATCGGCACGGAGAGAAGGCCGGTGTCGGTGGAGAAGGTGGCGGTGGCTATGCCGCTGTCGTGCAGGCAGCGGGCCATCTCGGGCAGCTCGGCGCGGTGCGTCGGGCGGACCTGGAGGGTCTGGCCGCCGACCTGGGCCTTGAGCTCGGCCACCCCGCCGGCCGCGATCACGCGGCCGCGGTCGATGACGGTCAGCTCGTCGGCCAACTGCTCGGCCTCCTCCATGTACTGGGTGGTGAGCAGCACGGTGGAGCCCTCGGAGACCATCCGCTGCACCTCGTCCCAGACCTCGTTGCGGGTCCGCGGGTCCAGGCCGGTGGTGGGCTCGTCCAAGTAGAGCACCCGGGGGCGGCCGATCATCGAGGCGGCCAGGTCGAGGCGGCGGCGCATGCCGCCGGAGTACGTCTTGGCGACCCGCTTGGCGGCGTCGGTGAGCGAGAACCGCTCCAGCAGTTCGGCGGCGCGGGCCTTGGCGTCCTTGCGGGAGAGGTCGAGCAGCCGGCCGATCAGGTAGAGGTTCTCGTAGCCGGAGAGCATCTCGTCGACGGAGGCGTACTGGCCGGTGAGGCCGATCGTGCGGCGCAGCTGCTTGGGCTGGCGCAGGACGTCGAAGCCGCCGACGAAGGCGGTGCCGGCGTCGGGCTTGATCAGGGTGGAGAGAACGCGGACCAGGGTGGTCTTGCCGGCGCCGTTGGGGCCGAGCACGCCGAGCACGGTTCCCTCGCGGACGGTGAGGTCGACACCGTCGAGCGCCTTGGTGGCGCCGAAGTGCTTGACGATGCCGCGGACCTCGACGGCATTTCCCGCGGCGGGCCCCCGGTCGTTCGGGGCGGTGGCGATTCGTGTCATGCCCCTAGGTTGTCCGGCCCCGCTGTCAGCCCGCTGTCAGCGTCCGGTCCCTCCCCCCGCGGAGTCCGCCGGCCGCTGTCGGCCTGCTGTCATCCCGCCGGCGGTGCGCCCTCGCCGCGGACCCGGCCGGTGTGCCGTCGGCCGGTGTGCCCTCGTGCGGCGTGCCCTCGTGCGGATGCGCCGCGCCCGGGGTCCCGTCGGCCGGCCACGGGACCCCGGGCGCGGTTCGCGTCAGTGGAAGGTGTGCTCCGGGGCGGGGAAGGCACCGGACTGCACGTCCGCGGCGAACTCGCGGGCGGCCTCGCCGAGGACGGCCCGCAGGTCGGCGTACTGCTTGACGAACTTGGGCACCCGGCCCGCCGTCATGCCGGCCATGTCGGTCCAGACGAGGACCTGCGCGTCGGTGTCCGCACCCGCGCCGATGCCGACGGTCGGGACGGCGAGCTGCTCGGTGACCCGGGCGGCCAGCTCGGCGGGCACCGCCTCCAGGACCACCGCGAAGGCGCCGGCCTGCTGCACGGCCTTGGCGTCGCGCAGCAGCTGGTGCGCCGCCTCGTCGCCGCGGCCCTGGACCGGGTATCCGCCGAGCGCGTGCACCGACTGCGGGGTGAGCCCGATGTGCGCCATCACCGGGATACCGGCCTCGACCAGCAGCTCGATCGCGCGGGCGCTGCGCTCGCCGCCCTCCAGCTTGACCGCGCCGACCCCGGCCTCCTTCATCAGCCGGACCGCGTTGTGCATGGCCTGGGCCGGGGACTCCTGGTACGAGCCGAACGGCAGGTCGGCGACGATCATCGCCCGCTTGGTGCCGCGGACGACGGCGGCGGCCAGCATGACGATCTGGTCCATGGTCACCGGCACGGTGGTCTCGTAGCCGAGGTGGCAGTTGCCGGCGGAGTCGCCGACCAGCAGAACGGGGGTGCCGGCCTCGTCGAAGACGCCCGCGGTGAGGGCGTCGTAGGCGGTCAGCATCGACCACTTCTCACCGCGCTGCTTGGCGCCGGAGAGGTCGCGGACGGTGACGCGGCGATTGGTGACCCCACCGTAGAGGGTGGCGGTCGACGCCTGGTTCTGGGCAGGCGAAGGCGAAGAAGCGTTCATCGAACAGGCTCCTGAAAGGTTGTCGTCTCGTGGCGCCGTGCGGCGTCCCCGGATCCCCTCCATGCTTGCACGCCCCGGCGCGGGCGCAAAGAGGCGCGCAAGCCGTGCGGTGCGATCCAGGACACACCGGACCCCCGGGGGCGGACCGGGCGTGACGGGCGCGTGACGGGTGCGGAGCTTTGCCCGGTCTTTACGAAACGGATTCGTCTCGTATCGAAAAGGACGCTACGCTGACCGAGGGGGTTACGAGACGTAAGCGGCTCGGAAATACCCGCCAGTGTCACGCCGTACCACGGACGGGAAAACCAATGACCACCGCAGCCGCGCCACCCCGCGTGCCGGAAGCCATCCACCGCCGGCGCTGGGCGATCCTGGGCACTCTCGTGCTCGCCCTGCTCGTCGTCGTGCTCGACAACTCGATCCTCAACGTCGCGATGAAGACCATCGCGTCGCCGGCGCCCACCGGGATCGGCGCCAGCCAGAGCGACCTCGAATGGTCGATCAACTCGTACACCCTGGTCTTCGCCGGGCTGCTGTTCACCTCCGGCCTGCTCGGTGACCGCTTCGGCCGGAAGCGGGCCCTGCTGGCCGGCATGGCGGTCTTCGGGATCGCCTCGCTGCTCTCCGCGATGGCCAGCACGCCGGCCGAACTCATCGGCTACCGCGCGCTGATGGGTGTCGGCGGTGCGCTGGCGATGCCCGCCACGCTCGCCATCATCATGAACGTCTTCGAGCGGTCCGAGCAGCCCAAGGCGATCGGCATCTGGGCCGGCGCCGTCGGCCTGGCCATAGCCATCGGCCCGATCACCGGCGGCCTGCTGATCGAGCACTTCTGGTGGGGCTCGGTCTTCCTGATCAACGTGCCGGTGGTGATCGTCGCGCTCGTCGCGATGGTGCTGCTCGTCCCCGAGTCCAAGGACCCGAAGCCGGGCCGGCTCGACCCGATCGGCGTGCTGCTCTCCATCATCGGCCTGGTGGCGCTGATCTACGGCATCATCAAGGGCGGCGAGCTGGCCGACTTCACGGTCGTCGAGGCCTGGGGACCGGTCCTGCTCGGTGTGGTGGCGCTGGCCGCCTTCGTGGTCTTCGAGAGCCGCACCGAGAGTCCCGCGCTGGACATCAGCTGGTTCCGCAACAGGGTCTTCAGCGCCTCCGTGGTCGTCATCGGCGTGGTCTTCTTCGGGCTGATGGGCGTCTCGTTCTTCGGCGTCTTCTACATCCAGAGCGTGCGCGAGTACACCGCGCTGCAGGCCGGCCTGCTGATGCTGCCGCTCGCGGTCGCCCAGCTGCTGTTCGCCCCGCGGGCCCGCCTGGTGGTCGACCGGTTCGGCGTCCGCGCCACCTGCGCCGGCGGCATGGTCCTGATGACGGCCGGCTTCCTCGGCTACATGCTGCTGAGCGCCACCACCCCGATCTGGGTGCTGGTCGTGCTCGGCCTGCTGATGGGCACCGGCATGGCGCACGTCATGCCGCCGGTCACCGTCGCGATCATGGGCTCGCTGCCGCGCGAGAAGGCCGGTGCCGGCTCGGCGGTCAACAACACGTTCCGCCAGGTCGGCGGTTCGCTCGGGGTCGCGGTGCTCGGCGCCGTGCTCTCCGCCGTCTACCGCGACGGCATGTCCGACCGGCTGGCGCAGCTGCCCACCGAGGAGCTGCGGGAGAAGGCGGGCGAGTCGCTGGAGGCCACCCGGGCCGTCGCCGGGCGGCTCGGGGAGAAGGGCCAGGACCTGATCGGCCCGGCGAACGACTCCTTCATCCACGCCATGCACGTGGTGGCCGGGCTCTCGGCCGGGATCCTCGCTGTCGGGGCCCTGCTGGCCTGGTTCCTGCTCCCCGGCCGGGTGCCGGCTGGCGGCCCGGCGGGCGGCCCGGCGGGCGGGCCGGCGGGGCAGGACGGTCCGGGCGCGGCGGCGGCCGGCGGGCAGCGGCTCCCCGGCCAGAGCGGTCCGGACCGGAAGTCCGCCGTCGCGGACGCCTGACCGTTCCGGCGGGTGCCCGCCCGTGCCGGTGGGCTCCGGACCGTGCCGGTGGGCGCCCGGCCGTAACGGCGGGCGTCTGACCTGCGGCACCGCTGAGCGAGAATGGGGGCCCTGCCCGCTTCGGAACGTCCGGAGCGGCGGGGCCGCCGTCCGTACCGGGGTCTCGGCCCGTCCCGGTCGTGGGCGGGAGAACCGGGAGTGGAGCGACGTCGTGTGTCCGCGAGGAGCCAGGGAGAAGAGCGGGATGAAGACGGACCCCACGGCCGAGCCGGCCTCCGTCGGGCCGCGGCGCGGCCGACCCCGCAGCGAGGCCGCCGAGCAGGCCATCTTCGCCGCGGTCGAGGAGCTGATGGCGGCCGGCACCAGCCTGTCCGCGCTGACCATCGAGGGCATCGCCACCGCCGCCGGCGTCGGCAAGGCCACCATCTACCGGCGCTGGCCCAACAAGGAGGCCCTGCTGGTCGACATGCTCCACCGGATGGAGGCACCGGTCCCCGAGTCGAGCGGCGGCTCCGCGCGCGACGACCTGATCGCGATGGTCGAGTACATGCGGATGCGGGGCCTGGCCAAGCGCTCCCGCTGGGTGCTCAAGGTCGCGCTCGGGCAGATGCAGAGCTGGCCCGAGCTGCACACCGCGTACCGCGAACGGGTGATCGGCCCGCGCCGGGAGCTGGCCCGGCAGGTGGTCCGCCGGGGAGTCGCGGACGGTCTGCTCCGGTCCGACCTCGACGAGGAGCTGCTCGGCGACATGCTGCTCGGGCCGATCCTCGCCCGCAGCATCCTCTGGGACGACTCCGACCTGGAGGACCCGGAGCTGGCGGTCCGGATGGTCGACGCCGTCCTGGAGGGACTCGGCGGCCCGGCGTTCCGCGCCGGGGGTTCCTGAACCACCCCGGCGGGGCCGGGGCGGGCCGTGACCCGGCCGCCGTCGGTCCGGTCACCGGCCCGCGTCGCCGGTCCGCCCGGGTCGACGTGGCATGGCTCACCAAACCCGGCCGCGCCGGAACCCCGGTCCACCGGCCGGACGTCTGTCCCGGCATAGGCTGAGCCGGGAATCCGACCAAACCGGCACCAGTCCGGCACGTCGCCCGCCGCTCGGCGGCGGCGGACATCGGACCGGACAGACGGCGTGAAAGACGGGAGCCACGGTATGGCGCAGGCGGACAGGACGGATCTCATGGCGGCGGCGGAGGCCGGTGACCAAGGGTCCGCCCGGCGCCCGGCGCCCGGCTTCCTCGCCCTGCGCGGCTGGGGCCGGGACGCCCGGGGGAGCCGTACCTGGCGACGCGGCCTGGTGGTCGCCGCCCTGGCCCTGCTGACCGCGGCGCTGCTGGCGTTCCACGCCGAGGTGCCGAACAGCGTCGGCAACCTGGGCAGCCTGCTGGAGACCTTCCTGCCCTGGCTCGGCCTGGCCGTGCCGGTGCTGCTCGTCCCCGCCCTGCTGCGGCGCTCGGCCACCGCACTGATCGCCCTGCTGCTGCCGGTGGCGATCTGGGTCAACCTGTTCGGCGGCCTGCTCACCGACAAGAGCGGCGGAGCCGGCGACTGGACGGTCCTCAGCCACAACGTGGCCGCCGGGAACACCGACCTGCCGAGCACCGTACGGCTGCTGGAGGGGTCCGGCGCGCAGATCGTCGCACTGCAGGAGCTGGAGTCCAAGGCGCGGCGCACCTTCGAGAACGAGCTCGCCGACACCTACCCGTACCACGCGGTCGAGGGCACCGTCGGCCTCTGGTCGAAGTACCCGATCGGGGAGGTCGCGGTGGTCGACATCAAGATGGGCTGGACCAGGGCGTTCCGCGCGCAGGTCACCACCCCGCAGGGCCCGGTCGGGGTGTACGTCGCGCACCTGCCGTCGGTCCGGCTCAGGGCCGAGGGCGGCTTCACCGTCAACCAGCGGGACGCCAGCGCCCAGGCCCTCGGCGACGCCATCCAGGCCGACCCCCTGAAGAAGGTCCTGCTGCTCGGGGACCTCAACGGCACCATGAACGACCGCAGCCTGGCCCCGATCACCTCGCAGATGCGCTCGGCCCAGGGCGCCGCCGGCGACGGGTTCGGCTTCAGCTGGCCGGCGGCCCTCCCGATGGCCAGGATCGACCAGATCATGAGCAAGGGCGGCCTGAAGCCGACCGACTCCCGCACCCTGGACCGGGACGGCAGCGACCACCTCGCGGTGGCCGCCACCTACCGGTACCGGTAGGCCACCTACCGGTACCGGTGACCCGGTCCCGCCGTGCCGCTCCCGGTCAGCCGCGCCGCCACCGGTTGGTGATCGGGAGGCGGCGGTCCCGGCCGAAGCCCTTGACCGAGATCTTCGGGCCCGGCGGGTACTGCCGCCGCTTGTACTCGGCGGTGTCGACCAGCCGGACCACCCGGTCGACCACCGCCGGGTCGAAGCCCGCCGCCACGATCGCGTCCCGGCCCTGGTCGCCCTCCACGTAGAGGCCGAGCACGGTGTCCAGCAGGTCGTAGTCGGGCAGCGAGTCGGTGTCCTTCTGGTCCGGCCGCAGCTCGGCGGACGGCGGCTTGCTGATGGTGTTCTCCGGGATCGGAGGCACCTCCCCGCGCCGTTCGGCCTCCTCGTTGCGCCAGTGCGCCAGCCGGAAGATCAGCGACTTGTAGACGTCCTTGATCGGGCCGTACGCGCCCACCGAGTCGCCGTAGAGCGTGGAGTAGCCGACCGCGAGCTCGCTCTTGTTGCCGGGCGCGAGCACGATGTGCCCCTCCTGGTTGGAGATCGCCATCAGCAGGGTGCCGCGCAGCCGGGACTGCAGGTTCTCCTCGGCCAGACCGGTCAGGTCGGTGGCCGCCAGGTAGGCGTCGAACATCGGGGCGATCGAGACCGTCCGGAAGTTCAGGCCGGTGCGGCGGGCCAGCTCGGCCGCGTCGTCACGGGAGTGCTGCGACGAGTAGCGGCTCGGCATCGAGACGCAGTACACGTTCTCCGCGCCGATCGCGTCCACCGCGAGGGCCGCCACCAGCGCCGAGTCGATGCCGCCGGAGAGACCGATCAGCACCGAGCGGAAGCCGTTCTTGCGCACGTACGCCCCGGTGCCGGCGACCAGTGCCGCCCAGATCTCGGCCTCGTCGCTCAGCCGCGGCGCGACCTCGGCCCGGGGCGCCGGCGCGGCGCCGGCCGTCCCGGCCGTCCCGGCCAGCTCGGTGCGGACCAGGTGCAGGCCGTCGGCGAGCAGCAGCCCGTCGGTGTGGTCGCTGCTGGCGGCCGGCAGGTCGAGGTCCAGGACCAGCAGGTGCTCCTCGAACTGCGGCGAACGGGCCAGCACGTCGCCGTCCGTGCCGACCACGATCGAGTCGCCGTCGAAGACCAGCTCGTCCTGGCCGCCGACCATGTTCACGTACGCGAGCGCGCAGCCCGCCTCGGCGGCCCGGCGCCGCACCAGCTCCAGCCGGACGTCGTCCTTGTTCCGCTCGTACGGCGAGCCGTTGATCACCAGCAGCAGACCGGCCTCGGCCTCGCGGGCCGCGGTCACCCGGCCGCCGTCCTGCCAGATGTCCTCGCAGATCGCGAGCGCGACGTCCACGCCGTGCAGGCGCAGCACCGGCAGCTGGTCGCCGGGGACGAACCAGCGGAACTCGTCGAACACGCCGTAGTTCGGCAGGTGGTGCTTGGCGAAGCGGGTGACCACCTCGCCGTGGAACAGCACCGCCGCGCAGTTCTGCGGCGACCCCGCCGGCCGGCCGAACCGGGGCGAGGCCTGCTCGGACCGCCCGAGGTACCCCACCAGCACCGGCACCTCGCCGAGCCCCTCGCCGGCGAGCCGTTCGGCCAGTTCGACCAGTCCGGACCGGGACGCCTCCACGAACGAACGGCGCAGGGCGAGGTCCTCGACGGGGTATCCGGTGAGGGCCATCTCGGGGAACGCGACCAGCTGGGCACCGGCCTCGACGGCCTGCTTGGTCCAGTGCACCACCTCATCGCTGTTGCGTGCGATGTCACCGACCCACGGGTCGGTCTGGCAGAGGGCGAGACGGAGATTGGGCATGCCCCCGAGTGTAATCGTCGATCTGACGCAATGTCTCGGCCGGGGTTGCCGCTGCCTTCGGCCGCGGCGATCCGCCATGATGGGGGTCAGTCGCTGTCGGGGTGGTTTCCGGGCGTAACACGAACGTAAAGAGCAGAGGTGAGACTGTCCCCATGGGCAAGCAGCAGGAGTTCGTGCTTCGGACGCTCGAAGAGCGTGACATCCGGTTCGTCCGGCTGTGGTTCACCGACGTGCTGGGGTTCCTGAAGTCGGTCGCGGTGGCGCCGGCCGAACTGGAGCAGGCGTTCGAGGAGGGCATCGGGTTCGACGGCTCGGCGATCGAGGGATTCGCCCGGGTCTACGAGTCGGACATGATCGCCAAGCCGGACCCGACCACCTTCCAGATCCTGCCGTGGCGCTCGGAGACGCCCGGCACGGCCCGGATGTTCTGCGACATCCTGATGCCGGACGGCTCGCCCTCCTTCGCCGACCCGCGGTTCGTGCTGAAGCGGACCCTGGAGAAGGCCTCCGCCCAGGGCTTCACCTTCTACACGCACCCCGAGATCGAGTTCTTCCTGCTGAAGAACCTGCCCGGCGACGGCACCGCGCCGATCCCCGCCGACCAGTCGGGCTACTTCGACCACACCCCGCGCGGGGTGGGCCACGACTTCCGCCGCCAGGCGATCACCATGCTGGAGTCGATGGGCATCTCGGTCGAGTTCTCGCACCACGAGGGCGCGCCCGGCCAGCAGGAGATCGACCTGCGGTACGCCGACGCACTCTCCACCGCCGACAACATCATGACCTTCCGTCTGGTGATGAAGGAGGTCGCGCTGGAGCAGGGCGTGCACGCCAGCTTCATGCCGAAGCCCTTCTCCGACCACCCGGGCTCGGGCATGCACACCCACCTCTCGCTGTTCGAGGGCGACCGCAACGCCTTCCACGAGTCCGGTGCGGAGTACCAGCTCTCCAAGGTCGGCCGCTCCTTCATCGCCGGCCTGCTGCGGCACGCCGCCGAGACGGCCGCCGTCACCAACCAGTGGGTGAACTCCTACAAGCGGATCTGGGGCGGCTCGCAGCGCACCGCCGGCGCCGGCGGCGAGGCCCCCTCGTACATCTGCTGGGGGCACAACAACCGCTCCGCGCTGATCCGCGTCCCGATGTACAAGCCGGGCAAGCAGGGCTCCACCCGGGTCGAGGTCCGCTCGCTGGACACCGGCTGCAACCCGTACCTCGCCTACGCGGTCACCCTGGCCGCCGGCCTCAAGGGCATCGAGGAGGGCTACGAGCTCCCGCCCGGCGCCGACGACGACGTCTGGGCGCTCACCGACGCCGAGCGCCGGGCCCTCGGCATCCAGCCGATGCCGCAGAACCTCGGCGAGGCCATCGACCTCATGCAGCGCAGCGAGCTCGTCGCCGAGACCCTGGGCGAGCACGTGTTCGACTTCTTCCTCCGCAACAAGCGCCAGGAGTGGGAGGAGTACCGCTCCGAGGTCACCCCCTTCGAGCTGCGGAAGAACCTCCAGGTGCTCTGAGGCTGACGCCGAGTCAAGGACCCCCGGGCCCGCTGTCGTTCGAATGGATGACGGCGGGCCCGCCGTTCGGGTGGGTGCGAACCCCGATGGCGGAATGTGAGGAGAGTGTGACGGTGGGTTGTGATCCGATAAGCGTGATCAACCCCTCCCACCTGAAGAGGACCGCATGCCCTCCTCCATCGTCAGCCGCGCCGCCGCCTCCCGTCTGATCGCCCGCCGGATCGGGATCGCGGGGGTCGCCGTCGCCGCCGTCGCGGGACAGTTGCTGTCCGGCCCGGTCGCCGACGCCCGCGGGTCGGGCCCGAAGGGCCCGGAGCTGCGCGCCGACACCATCGCCTCGAACCCGCTGCCCTTCACCACCCGGTTCCAGGGAGACTTCCACGGGTCGGTCACCCGCATCAGCAACTCGCTGATGACCTGTGACGAGAGCCAGCCCCCGGTCGACCCGGCGCAGCCCGCCTGCGCGGACGCCCGCACCGGGGCGGGCAGCCGCCCGATCAACAACAACTACCAGATGAAGTACATCAACATCGATCCCGGTTCGGTCGGCCCGCTGGGCGACCCCATCTACTCGGCCAGCTCCGCCGACCTCGGCCTGCTCGAAGGCTCCCAGGTCAAGTACGCCCGGCTGTACTGGGGCGGCACCCGGGGCATCGGCGACACGGTGCTGCCGGAGAGCCAGATCGACGAGATCTACCTGAAGTTCCCGGGCGAGAGCCAGTACCGGAACATCGAGAACGACCAGCCGTCCATCGGCTACATCACCACCTCCGAGGAGAGCAGCTACCAGGCCTCCGCCGACATCACGGACCTGGTCAAGCAGCACGGCAACGGCACCTACACCGCGGCCAACATGGACTCCGTGGTCAAGCCGCACAGCTGGGGCGGCTGGACGATCGTGGTCGCGTACGAGAACCCGTGCAAGCCGCTGCGCCACGTCCACCTGTGGGACGGCTTCCAGGTCGAGCTGCCGGACAGCCCGCCGCGCGAGTTCACACTCGGCGGGCTGCGGACCCCGGCCACCGGTCCGGTCGCGGGCAAGCTCGGTTTCGTGGTCTACGACGGTGACCTGAAGTGGACCGGCGACACCCTCGCCATGAAGTCCACCAACGGTCCGCTGACACCCTTCCAGGACGTGAACCACCCGGTCGACGACTCGTTCAACTCCACCATCGAGGAGCTGGCCCCGGCCGACCAGTTCGCCCGGAACCCGTACAACCGCAACAACTTCGGCTACGACTCCAACCGGTGGGACATCTCGCCCTACCTGCGCAACGGGGACACCGACATCTCCATCAAGTTCGACACCGACAAGGACGGCTACGACCTGGGCGTCTTCTACGCCTACGTGAACCTGGACGGCTCCGCGGAGGGCTGATCCCGCGTCACCGGCGAGCGCCGCGGGCGCCCCCACCCCCCCCCGGGGGGGGGGGGCCGCGGGGCGGCGCGGGGCGGGGGGGGGGCGCGCCGGGGGGCGCCGGGGGCGGCGGCCCCGCGGGGGACCCCGCCCC